>JASHUE010000435.1:0-4337 GCA_030040195.1 Streptosporangiaceae bacterium
GCTCTTGATCCGCCAGACCAGGATCGAGCCGAGCGCGGCCACGATGGCCGTGGCCCCGAACAGCTCCGGATAGCCGAAGATCGACGTGATCGGCGCCGCGATGGCCGGGCCGATCACGGAGGGGCCGACGATCGCGATGTTGATGATGCCCAGATCCTTGGCCCGGTTCTTGGCCGCAGGCAGTACCTGCGTGATCAGGGCCTGGTCGACCGCGAGGTAGGCGCCGAAGCCCATGCCGAACAGGACGGCCGCGACCAGCGTGGCGTTCCAGGTCTCCACGAACGTCAGCAGCACGGCGGCCAGGCCCATCAGGATCCCCGAGACGGTGACGATCATCTTGCGCTTGCCCATCCGGTCGGAGACGACCCCGCCGACGATCGCGGTCAGGACGACGCAGACCGTGTAGATGATGATCAGGATCTCCAGGCCATTCGTCGCGGCCGAGTGGAAGTGCTGCCGGTAGTGCACCGGGCCTTCGAGGAAGTACAGCAGGTACAGCGTGCCCATCGCGATCGCCAGCGAGGCGAGGAACCGGGTGATCCAGGCCCAGGCGAAGTCCGGATATACCTTCGGGCTGATCCAGTACGCCTTCAGGGTCTCGCGGACGGAGAAGGCTTCGCGGTGCTCGGGCTCCAGCGGGTGGTCGGGCGTCATGAACACGAATGGCACCGCGAACACGACGAGCAGGATGGCCAGGCTGATATAGCCCGTGAGGATCTTAGTGAAGATGTCCACGACCAGCACGGTGCCGACGACCAGGCCGAGAGCCTGGGGCATGCCGACCCAGCCGGCCACCGTGGCCCGCTGCCGTACCGGCACGTGGTCGGGAATGGCCGCGCTCAGGCTGGCGTACTCGGCGTTCTGGAACGCGCTGAAGAACACCCACAAGATCGCGACTCCGGCCACCGTCTTCAAGCCGCCCAGGGCGATCAGCGAGATCGCGCCCAGGATCGCCGTGGCCAGCGTCCAGCGGTGCCGGCGGCCGCGCAGCCGGCCGATTCCCCTGGAGTGCGTCGTCCGGTCCGAGAGCGCGCCCGCCAGCGGAGTCGCGATCACGGCCGCGACAGCCCCCAGGCCGGTCACGATCCCGAGCGCGGCGATCTTGTGGTGCGGATCCGCCGCCTGCAACTGCAGCGGGAGCAGGATCTGGACCGGCGTGAGGCCGGCCATCCACATGCCCAGGCTGGCGAGGCTCAGCCCCGTGATCCAGCCCCATCGGACGTGCACGGTCGGCTCGGCCAGCGCGAGCGGCGTCGCGCTGTGCTGCTTGACCGGCTGGTTGGTCATGACACCTCCGAGTGGGCGGGCGGCCATCCGCGGGCATGCGCGATGATCCGGATCATGCCGTGCCGCGGATCATAAGGGTAGGGCCAGTTCTTTGCCGGATTTCTTCCCTCCCGCTAAGAACGCCCATCCCGATACCCTGGGGCACTGTGCTGATAACGATTGTGGGCTGCGCGGGCAGCTTTCCTGGCCCGGAGAGCTGCGCGTCCTGTTATCTGATCGATACCGGCGGGTTCCGGCTGCTGCTCGATGTGGGGAACGGAGCGCTGGGGGCGTTGCAGCGGTACGCGAGCCTGGAGCGTATCGACGCGATCTGCCTGAGCCACCTGCATGCCGACCACTGCATCGACATGTGCTGTTACTCGGTGGCCCAGACAATGCACCCCGACGGCCCGCGGCCCAAGATCCGCGTCCACGGGCCGGCCAGGTCGGCCGAGCGACTGAGCCTGGCGATGGGCCTGGAACCCAGCACCCGGATGACCGATGCCTTCGACTTCGCCGAACTGAGGCCGGGGACGGTCGAGATAGGCCCGCTGCGGGTGACGACCGCGCACATGAATCATCCGGTGGAAACCTTCGGGTTCCGGATCGAGCACGAGGGGCAGGTGCTGGCGTATTCGGCCGACACCGGCCCGACACCCGAACTGGTCGGGCTCGCGGCGGCCGCGGACGTGCTGTTGTGCGAGGCGTCGTTCCTGGACGGGCCGGGACTCATACCGGACCTGCACCTGACGGCCCGTGAGGCTGGCGAGCACGCCGCCCGGGCCGGCGTCGGCCAGTTGGTGCTGACTCACCTGGTGCCGTGGAATGACCCGGCGGCGACGCTAGAGCAGGCCGCCGCCGCCTTCGACGGGCCCCTGGTGCTGGCCAGCAGCGGACGGCAGTTGCTCGGAGGTTCTGGCCACTGACGGCCGCGATGGGCGGTCGGCGGGTGCCGGACAGGCCCCTCGTTCCCCGCCTTGAAGCCTGACGATCCGGTAGATGATCACTACGAGCGCGAGCGCGGCCAGTCCGAACGCGTCCTCGAACAAGCGCGCCGGGATCACGCCGAGCCAGCGGGCGCTCTCGGCCCAGGTCGGCAGCGACGTGACGAACAGCGCGAACGCCGCGGTCGCGGTGGCGGACCGGCGGCGACTCCGGCCATCGCCAACGATCACTCCCAGCGCGACGATCAGCCAGCAGAAGTGATGGAACCAGGCCACCGGCGACAGGGCAGCCCACAGCAAGCCGGTGATCGCGATGCCGGCCATGTCGTTACCGCGCTGCCAGCAGAACCTGGCGGCCGCGAACCCGGCGACCGCTACCACCAGCGCCGCGGCCAGCCAGAGGCCGGACGGGGGCGCATGCGGGTTGAACAGCCGCAAGATCATCCCTCGCAGGGACTGGTTGGCCACCGACCCGTTTCCGCCGAGCCGGCTCGTCTGGAAGATCGTGCTGGTCCAGTACGTGACCGAGTCATGCGGGTCGATCAGCCAGGCCACAGCCGTCCAGCCCGCGAACGACAGCGCGGCCACGGCCGCGTCCCTGCGCCGGCTGGTGATCAGGAGGTAGATGATGAAAACGCCCGGCTGAAGCTTGATCGCGGTGGCCAGGCCAATGAGCAGGCCACGCGGCCAGGGCGGATTCGACAGGCGCAGGTCGGCCAGGCAGATCGCGACCAGGAAGAGGTCGACCTGCCCGAAATAGAACTCCTCGCGGACCGGGAGGAGCAGGGCGCAGCAGCCCAGCAGGACGGCGAAGACCGCCGGGGCCGACCGCCCGGCCCTGCCCAGTAGCGGGCGGAACCCGAACCAGACGACGGCGGCCAGGGGCAGGCAGACCATCGCGTCCCAGGCGACCCGTGCGGCCCAGAATGGCACGAGCGTCAGCGGCATCGCCAGCACCGCACCGATTGGCGGGTAGGTATAGGGCAGTCCGGTCGCGGTGAGCATCGAGTACAGGTCGCGGCCCTGGCGCATGGCCAGGGCGCCGTCCCGGTAGACCTGCAGGTCGCGCATGGGCCCGACGGCACCGCTGTAGCACAGATAGCCCACGATGGCCAGCATGATCAGCCAGCTGGCGACCGTGATCGCCCGATCGCGGGGCTCGCGGCTGGGGGTCAGCCGCGTGCTCGGAGCTGCCGTCATCTGGCCGTGTTTCCTGGCTGGGCCTGGCCCTGGCGGGCGCGTGCGGCCGGTGGTGTCCGTCGACCTCAGCCTATTGAGTGGCCTGCCGAGCCAGACCGGGCTGAGCGCCGTCCGCGCGGTGTCGGCCAGGACATAGCGGCACAGCATAGACTGCTCACCCATGCGCGTACTCGTCACCGGCGGTGCCGGCTTCATCGGGTCGCACCTCGTCGACTCCCTGGTCGGCAGGGGTGACGAGGTGATCGTCGTCGATGACCTGTCGGCCGGGAGGCCAGGTCGCATGGACGAGGGCGTCGCGCTGCACAAGATCAACGTCGCCGAGGCGGACCTGCTCGAGGCCGTCACGCTGGATTACGCGCCCGAGCTGATCTGCCACCTCGCGGCCCAGATCGACGTCCGGGCCTCGGTTTCCCAGCCATCCGCGGACGCCGAGGCGAACATCGTGGGGACGATCAACGTGCTCGAGGCGGCCAGAGCCGTGAGCGCCAGGGTGCTGTTCTGCTCCACCGGCGGGGCGCTGTACGGCCGGGACGCGCCGATACCGTCCCTGGAGGACGTGCTGCCGCTGCCTGAATCGCCGTACGGGGTCGCCAAGCACTGTGCCGAGCAATACGTCATGCTCTACAACCGCCTGCACGGAACTGGCCACACCGTGCTGCGGCTCGCCAACGTGTACGGGCCGCGTCAGGACCCGGCCGGAGAGGCCGGCGTCGTGGCGATCTTCTGCGCGCAGGTCGTGGCGGGGGAGCGGCCGACCATATTCGGTGATGGCCGGCAGACACGGGATTACGTGTACATCGGAGATGCCGTCGAGGCTTTGCTGGCAGCCGCTGAACGCGGGCGGCCTGGCATCTGGAATATCGGATCTGGGGTCGAGGTCAGCGTCCTGGAGTTGGCCCGTGTGATCAGTGCGGTCGCGGGTCGTCC
>JASHUE010000041.1:0-3337 GCA_030040195.1 Streptosporangiaceae bacterium
CGTCACGCCCCGTGTTCGGCAATTATGGATCGGTGCAGGTGCGGTTCGTGGGCAGCGGCGATGCGTTCGGCAGCGGCGGCCGCTACCAGACCTGCATCAGGGTCTCGTCCGCCGACCAGGTCGTGCTCGTCGACTGCGGCGCGACCAGCCTCGCGGCGCTGAAGGCTCAGGACATCGACCCGCAGTCCGCCGACGTCGTCGCGCTCACGCATCTGCACGGCGATCACTTCGGCGGGCTGCCGTTCCTGATCCTGGATGGCCAGTTCTCCCGGCGCGACCGGCCGCTGCGCGTTTACGGACCGCCTGGCACGCAGGCACGGCTGACGGCAGCCATGGAGGCCCTCTTCCCCGGCTCAAGCGACGCGTCGCGCCGGTTCGCGGTGCCGGTCGTTGAACTCGAGCCTGGCGGCTGCGCCGACCTCGGCGCGCTGCGCCTGCGCTGCTGGCAGGTCATCCACGCCTCCGGCGCACCCGCGCTTGCGCTCAGGCTCGACGACGGCACCTCCAGCTTCGCGTACTCGGGCGACACCGAGTGGACGCCCGCGCTTGTCCACGCGGCGCGCGACGCCAGCCTGTTCGCGGTCGAGGCCTACACGTTTGAGAAGCCGATCCGCTATCACCTGGACTACCGCACACTCTCGGCCCAGCGACCCGACATAACGGCAGCCAGGACCGTGCTCACGCACATGTCGGGCGACATGCTCGGCCACCTGGCGGAGGCCGAGTTCCCGGCTGCACACGACGGGCTCGTTTTCGATCTCTAGCCCTCCGGCTCGTGCTAGCCGCCCACGACCTCGGCCAGGATCTGCACCGCCCGCCGCAGCGCCGCCGGTTCCTCGCCGGCATAGCTCAGCCGCAGATACGACGCCGGCGGCTCGCCGGGAAAGCTAGCCCGGCCAGCGGTCACGGCAACGCCGCGGGCCGCTGCCGCGTCGGTCACGTCCGCGTCGCTGATGCCCTCAGGCAATCGCAGCCACAGGTGCATCCCGCCGCCGGGGATCAGGTGCAGATGACAGCCGGGCAGGAGTTCGCCGATCGCCGCCACCAGCGCGTCCCGGCGCTCGCGCAGCAGGCGCCGCACGGTCGCCAGGTGCCGCGGCCAGCCAGGCGCCGTGAGCACGTCAAACGCTATCTGCTGGAGCATCGGCGCTACGAACAGGTCATCGCTGATCCGGCCGCGCCGCAGCCGCGCCAGCACCGGCCCGCGCGCGACGAGCCCCGACACCCGCAGCCCCGCCGCGATCGGCTTGGACACCGAGCGCAGGTAGATCACGTGACCGTCGTCGTCGGCGCTGATGAGCGGGGGCAGCGTCGGCGCGCCCAGGTCGAAGTCGCGCATCCAGTCGTCTTCGAGCAGGAACGCGCCGGCCCGCGCCGCGGCGGCCAGCACCGACTCGCGGCGGTCGGCGGCGAGCACCGTGCCGCACGGGTTGGCGTAGCGGGGCTGCAGGTAGGCGATACGGCTGCCGGTCCTGGTGAATGCGTCGGCGAGCGCGTCTGGCAGCACTCCGTGCTCGTCGCCCGGCACCGGGACCAGCACGAGCCCGGCGGCCCGCGCGGTGGCGAGGGCGCCGACATAGGTCGGCGACTCGACAATCAGCGGATCGCCGGGCGAGCACAGGTGCCGGAACACCGCCGATAGCGCCGCCTGCCCACCCGAGGCGATCAGCACGTTCTGGTCGGTCAGCTGGCCGTCCGCAACCTCAGCAGCCAGGAAGCCGCGCAGTTCCGGCAGCCCCTGCGGCGGCAGCCGGCTCCAGCCGTGCGGGCGGCGTGCCGCCCGGGAGGCCGCCGCTGCCAGCAGCCCGAGTGGTTGCAGCCGCTCGTCGGGAAACCCGCTGGCCAGCCCGATGGAGTCGGGCGGCAGCGGATCCACGAGCCGCTCCAGGTCGGGCCCGAGTCCGGCCCTGGAGCCGAGTGCCAGCGTCTGCCAGGACAGGTCGGCCGGGCGGCGCGACGGCCGCCGTGGCGCGGTGAAGGTGCCGCTGCCCGGCCTGGTGACCAGCAGCCCGCGGTGTCCCATGTCGGCTAGCATGCGCTGCACCGTGGCCGGGCTCAGCCGGTAGCGCTCCTGCAACTGCCGGTAGGACGGGAGCCGCGTCTCGGGCGGGAGATCCCTGATCAACCGCTCCATCCTGGCCTGGGCTTGAACCCAAGTGCTATCGTCCTCCATGAGAGCCAATAGAAGCACTTCTCGGTCGCGATGGGAAGCGTCCCGAGCTGCTCGGCGCGCTGGCCGTGCTGTCGTTCAGCGTGACGTTCCCGGCAACCACGGCTGCGGAGGCTTCGTTCAACCCGGTGCTAATCGGCGCGGGGCGAGCGGTGATAGCGGCCGCGTGGTTGCCGGCCGACGACCCGTGAGCGGCGGCGGCTGCCCGGATCTAGACCACCCCGTTATCGTGGGGCCTATGCCGGATCGCAAGGAGACGATCGAGGTCGCCGGGCGCGCGGTCACGGTCTCGAACCCGGACAAGATCTACTTTCCGCGTACCGGCCACACGAAGCGGGACCTGGTCCGCTACTACCTCGCCGTCGCTGACGGGGCGCTGACCGGCGTGCGCGACCGCCCGATGGTGCTCAAGCGGTTCGTCAACGGCGCCGAGGGCGAGGCGTTCTTCCAGAAGCGCGCCCCGTCGAACACGCCCGACTGGCTAGAGACGGTCGTGCTCAGCTTCCCGTCCGGCCGGACCGCGCAGGAGATCGTCGTCGACGACGCCGCCGGCCTGGCGTGGGTTGTCAACCTGGGCTGCATCGACCTCAACCCGCATCCGATCCGCTCGGACGACCTCGACCATCCGGATGAACTGCGCGTCGATCTCGACCCCGTTCCCGGCATCGAATGGCGGCAGATCGTACACGTCGCGCTAGTCGCACGCGATGTCCTCGCCGACGTCGGCCTCACCGGATGGCCGAAGACCTCGGGGTCGCGCGGGATGCACGTCTACGCGAGGATCGAGCGGCGCTGGACATTCACCGAGGTCCGCCGGGCAGCGGTCGCGCTGGCCAGGGAGATCGAGCGGCGTGCGCCGCAGGATGCGACGTCGCGATGGTGGAAGGAGGAGCGGCACGGCGTCTTCGTCGACTACAACCAGAACGCCAAGGACCGCACGGTGGCGTCCGCCTACTCCGTGCGGCCCACGCCTGACGCGCGCGTGTCGGCCCCGCTGAGCTGGGACGAGGTATCAGGCTGCGACCCCGCGGCGTTCACCATCGACACGATGCCGCAGCGGTACGCGACCCTCGGCGACCTCGGCGCTGGCATCGACGAGTCGGCCGGCTCGCTCGACACGCTGCTCGAACTGGCAGCGGCGGATGCGGCCGCGGGGCTGCCCGATGC
>JASHUE010000042.1:0-3412 GCA_030040195.1 Streptosporangiaceae bacterium
AATAGCTCGATCTCCAGCCGGGCAACCGGCAGCTGATTCTGAGGCTCGAAGGACCGCCCTGCGAGCAGGTCCTGCGCGGACGACAGCGCCTCGCGAGCGTCGGCGAGATCGCCGCGCCAGAGGGCAAGGTCGCCCGCTAGCCGCAGCAAGGAGTACCGGTGGTATCGGTTGGACGTCAGCGCCTGGGACAGGACCGAGGCGGCCTCGTCCCACGCGCCCATCATCAGCAGGGGCTCGGCCAGGTTGATCGTGAGGACCGAACCGGATGTGCGGCTCAGCCCGCAGCGCTGGGCTTCGGCCAGGCCGCTGCGCGCCGCCTCGGCCGCCCCGGCATGCTCGCCCATTCCTTCCAGCAGGTGCGACTCGCTGATGGCCGCTTCCAGAAGCTCGTGGCAGTCGCCGGCGCTACCGGCCACAATGCGCGCGAGCGCGAGCATCTCCAGCGCGGCGGTCTGCTGACTCAGCGAGCCGGCCCCTGACTCGGTCTCCAGCATGGCCAGGCAGTTGAGCGCCGCGGCCTGCGTGCACAAGTCACCCGCCCGGTGCGCGGTCGCGAGCGCATCCTCGGCGGACAGCCGCGCCCTTGGGTCGCCGGCCTTGCGCTGCTGGCGGGCCAGGCTGGCCAGGACCCGACCGCGCTCCCGCTCGTGCGCGTCGTCGGCGACCAGGTCGAGCGCCATCCGCAGATCCTCGATGCTGCACTCGATCCGCTCAGATCCCCGCAGCACGCTGCGGCGCTCGAGCAGCAGCGCGGCCCTGGCGGGCTCGCCGTCACGGTCGAGCTCCTCCAGAGCAGCGGTGGCAAAGGCGATGCCTCGAGCCTCGTCGCCGGTAGCGTGAGCCGTCCAGACGGCTTGCTCGAGAACGTGGACGTGATCGACCCCGATGTGCTCGGTTGCGTCAGGGACGGCATCCCACAGCTCGAGCACCCGGCTCAGCATCGCCAGGCGCTCGGCGTAAGCCAGCGCGGTCCCGGCTGCGGCGGCCGCCCGCCAGGCACTGGTCAGCGCGCAGGTCACCTCGTGCGCGGAGTACCAGTGATGCGCCTCCTCGATGGCGGCCCGACCGGGCGGCACCAGCGACGGGTCGGCCGAGATGGCCTCGGCATAGCGGCAGTGCAACCTGGCGCGCTCACCCGGAAGTAGATCGTCGTGCATCACCTCGTGGATGAGCGCGTGCCGGAACTGGTAGCCATCGGAGTCGGCCAGCACAACGTTGGCCGCTACCGCAGGCCTGAGCGCACGGGAGATCTCGGTGTCCCCGAGGCCGCTGACGGCCGCAAGCAACCCGTGCCCGACCCGCACGCCGCCTCCGCTGGCCGTGCGCAGCAACTCAGTCGTTTCCTCCGGCAGCCGGCCGATGTTGGCCAGCACCAGGTCTCGTAGTGACCGGGGCAGGTAGACGTCACAGCCGAGCAGCTGCTCGACGAAAAGCGGATTGCCCTCGCTGCGCCGGAAGACCCGCTCCGCCAGCGCGGGCTCGGGATCATGGCCAAGGATCGCGGCCATCTGCGCGTCGGCTTCCTTCCTGCTCAGGCGCAGCAGCTCCAGGCGCTGCACCCAGTCGATCCGGTCAAGCTCGGCTAGGAAGGGGCGCACGGGGTGCGCGCGGTGCAGCTCGTCGGATCGGAACGTGACGACGATCAGGACGCCGCTCAGGGCACGCTGGTTCCCGATGAGGAACATCAGCAAGTCCCTGGTCGAATGGTCCGCCCAGTGCACATCTTCGATGACCAGAGCAACCGGTCCCGTCTCGGCCAGACGCCCGAGGAGCCCGAGCATCTGCTCGAAGAGACGCGCCCGTGCCTCGCCCGGATAGGGCTCGTCCTCGTTCCTTACGGCCGCGCCCAGCTCGGGGAGCAACCGCCCCAGCTCACCGGACGCCTGGGCGGGCAACAGCTCGGCCACTCCGGCCGCGCCCAGGTCACGAACTAGCTCCCTGAGCACCGCGGCGAACGGCGCGAATGGCAGCCCTGACGCACCAAGCTCTAGGCAGGCGCCAGCCAGCACCCGGCTAGCCTCCCCGCCTTTGCCGGACTGAGCGGCCATGCCGGCGCCGGGCTGGGATGCCGCGATGGCAAACTCGCTGACCAGCCGAGACTTGCCGACACCGGCCTCGCCGCCGATCAGGATCGCGGCGGGCTCGCCATCGCGAACCGAGGCGAGCCCCTCTCGAAGCAGGCCCAGCTGCCCGACGCGCCCGATGAACGCCGGGCTCACCTTGCATGACCGCGCGCCGCCTGGCCCGGCGGCGGCGTCCGTCCGCGCGGTCCGGACAGACCGCGCATGACCGGACACCGCCGACCGGACACCGGCTGGGCTGCTCATCAGCAGTTAACGCACGGAGCGGACGTCAGGGTCTGCCCGATCTCTCCGGCCTGCGCGACGCGCTCGGAAGCAGGCTTCCTGAACCACCGCACATCTCTCGCGACAGCCCGCCCGCGGCGCTGCGCGGCAGCCTGGCGCCGCCGATCTTCGATCAGCGCGGCAGCGACTGACGGCGTCAGCAATGCGTACATCTTGGCCTCCTTGGTCCGGGCCGCTAGTGACCCGTACCTTGAGGTTCGCTGTAAGGCCTGGCTTCGCGAATCGGGATGACTCCCTATTTCCGGCTGGTGCGGGCCTTAGCCGCCTTAGCCGCTCAATGGGCCCTGCGTATATCGGCAGCCGTTATAGCGATTCGGCACGGCAGCAGAGTTAACCGAAGATCACGGTCATCCGGGTCACCAGACGATCGTCCAGCTCACCGTCGTTGCTCGCGGTGTAGGTCAGCCGGATCGTGCCCGGGCTCCGGTCGCGGCGCCAGGCGAACGGCACGACGACCTCATCGCCCTTCTCATCGACCTCGGCCCGGCCGGTAATGTCGATCTGATCGTCCGGCGGCTGCTTGATATACGCCTTCGTGTACGCCTCCCGCCCGGCGAACTCGAGTTGGCCGACGCCGGGCACGTTCTCGAACCGGATCACGGCATCATCGGTAAACAGGCAGAGGAATTCGGACCAGCTCTTGGCTGCTACCGCCGCATTGAACGCGGACACGTGGCGGGCCGCCAGCACGGCAGCCTCGGTCTCTGTGATCCCGGTCATGCTCCGTTTCCCGCTCGCCTCGCCCCTCAGTCCAGCCGCCGCCGCGTCCCGTCGGTTCGCTCAGTGCTCTGTACCCCCCTCGTCTAGCGCCGCCCCCGGCCAGGCCCGGCCGATCCGCTTCGCCGCAGCACGCTCGCGCGCGACCACCGGGCGAACGCAATGAGGGCACCCGCGGCAGCACATACCGCCCCGCCAAAGAGGAACCACTTGCCTGCTGACGTGTTCGTTACCAGGACGCTACCGCCGGAATTGGAGGATCCGAGGATTATCGAGACCAGGAACCAGCCGAACGCCGGCAACACTCCGCCCACGGCCGTGCGCATTCC
>JASHUE010000436.1:0-3091 GCA_030040195.1 Streptosporangiaceae bacterium
TGCTCGGGCTGGTCATCGGCGTGCTCGGGATGGTAGAGGACGACTTGTACACCGTCGGCGTGCTGATCCTCTTCATCGGCGGCGTCGGCGCCGCTGTCTTTGCCGGCGAATACCTCATCCGGTACTTCAGCAGCGACGACCGCCCGCCTGAGGGCTGACAAAAGGTGCCGCCTGTGTGGCCGTCGAAGCCAAGGCCGCCTGGGCCGGCCGCCGTCACCGGCGATCCGCCCACGGATCACGCCAGCCAGCTGACCCCGGCTGGCATCAGCCTGGCGGGACTACTCACCGCTCCGGTGACCCCTCGTTCCCCACCATGCTGCGACGTTTCAGGGAACGAGGGGCCGGCGGCACCTCGCGGCAACGCACCGTCACGTGGTTTTCTCTGCATGCGCGTCAGCCAGCTCCTCGTTGGCCTGATCACGCAGCGCGCCCAGCTCCTGGCCAAGGTCGCGAAGCGTACCGGCTTCGTCTCGGCCGGTCCGGATCCGCGCCCGGACCAGCCGGGTGCCCAGGCCCAGGGCCGCGCCGAGCGGGTGCACGTCGACGGCGAGATTGGCACCCAGGCTTACCGCGTGCGAGATGCCGGTTTCCTTCAGCTGGCCTTCGACCTTCTGCTGAACTGTGTGCGCGGTCTGTGCCTCGGCCTCCACGTGTAGGACCGGTGCGCCTGCCAGGTGCTGTGCGACCAGTTCCCAGTGGTCGACGACCTTGCAGGTGCCAACCACTCGATCGCCTTTGATCAGGGCCAGGTCATTGCCGCCCGCCTGGCCCGGCGTGGTCAGGCGCACGCTGTCGGCATCTCCGCACAGCGGACCGAACGCACGCTGGTTGATCATGTCGACGAGCAGGTGCGCGAACTCGGATTGCCTGTTCTGGCTTCGCAGCGAGCCCTGCTCGTCCGGCATCAGCTGGACCTCGAGGCCTCCCCAGGTCCTGGGCGCCAGCCCGGCCAGGCCCAGTCGCTGCATCGGCTCGGCAAGTTTCGCCGACCAGGCGGCTGGCGCCAGGTCGTCGCCGTCCAGTACTCCGGCAAGCAGCGCGCTGTACAGGTAGTACGCGGCGAGCCGCTGGCGTCCCGCATCCTCGATGAGGTCGCCGAGCGAAGGCGGCCTGGGGACACGATGGCGCGCGTCGTCGCGCACCGCCGAAAGCGGCACTTCAGCTGCCATTGCCGGGACCTGCCTTGATTCCGGCCTGTGCCTCAAGCTTCGCAACTCGGTCGATCAGGTCGACCACGAGCGCGTGGTCGGCACGGGCGATCTCGGCCAGCAGTTCGGCGTCGGCGCGCAACTCGTTCCACGCGTCCTCTTGCGAGACCTTGCGAGAAACGGTTTTGGACGCTTCTCCAGCCCGGGATGCCACGTCCTTGGTCACGGCAGCGGCCTGCTTGACGCGGTCGTCCTGCCCCACGTTTGACAGCGCCGCTCGGGCCCTGTCGGCGAACGACTTCATGCGGTCATCCTCGCTGTCAGACACCGCGCTCTCCTCCCCGCCTGCTCGGCGACCGGCTGGATCAGGTAGCGAAGCGACCGCTCTGGACATGGCCGCATGGCGGCTTGCGGTCGCCGCTCATTCCAAGGTCGCGTCAGACCTGGGCAGCTGTCGTCACGCGAACTGGGTGAAATCGTGCTGCGAACGACCGGACGACAGTGCGGGAGATACACCCTTTTATCCCAGCCTGAGCGAGTCCTGCGGTTATCTCAGTGCACCCAGCGCCGCGCTGATCGTAGCGATGATCGTGCCGCCGAGCGTCACCGAGACGAACGAGCTGAGGAAGCCGGTCCTGAAGAACCGCCGGCGGATCCAGGCCAGGGCCAGGAGCTCGAACATGATCGTCGCGAGCGCGACCAGCACGGCCGATCGGTAGTCCGGGATCAGGAACGGCAGCGTGTGCAGGACGCCGCCCAGGAACGTCCCGGCCCCGGTAATGGCGCCGCGCAGGAACGGGCGGCCGCGCCCGGTCAGGTCACCAGTGTCGGAGAGTCCTTCGGAGAACGCCATGCTGACACCCGCGCCGATCGCGGTCGCCAGTCCCGCGAGGAACGCGTAGTGCGGCTGGTGCGTGGCGAGCGCAACCGCGAAGACCGGCGCGATTGTCGACAGCGAACCATCGATCAGGCCAGTCATCGCGGGCTGGGCTCGTTCGAGCAGGAACGACCGCTGGTCACGCTGGGTGCGCCGGCTCGCCATGGCTAGCTGCCAGCCAGCTCGGAGCGGCGGATGCGGATCGCGGCGATCGCGACCACGAGGATGAGCACGGCGACCGTGGCGGAGACCAGGAAGGCCCGGTCGAAGCCCAGCGCCAGCGCGTGCCGGTAAGCCGCTGCCTGCCAGGCGGCCGATACCTGCGTGCCCGCGCGGGCGGCCGCGGCGTTCTCGGCGCGGGCGTTATCGGAGACCGCGGTCCAGGCAACGGTGCCCACCACCGCGAGGCCGATGGAACCGCCGACTTGCCGGCCGGCGTTGAGCAGGCTGGCCGCGGCTCCAGAGTCCTCCTCGCGGACGCGCGCCAGGCAGACCAGTGTCAACGGGACGACCAGGAGACCGAAACCGGTCCCGATCACCAGGCCTGGACCGAGCAGTCCGGTCGCGTACGTGCCGTGCTCGGTCATGCGGGACAGCCAGTACAGGCCCGCGACGATGGCGACGCCGCCGGCCAGCAGCAGCGAACGCGCGCCGGTGCGATGCACGAGCGCGGCGGCGGCGAGAGAAGCGACCAGCATCACGACGGTCACCGGCAGGTACGACACTCCCGTCTTCAGCGCGGAGTATCCCCACACGCCCTGCACGAACAGCGTGAGGAAGAAGAACATGCCGAAGATGGCGGTCCCCATGGCCAGCATCATGAGAATCGCGCCGACCCGATCCCGGCTCCGCAGCAACCGCACCGGCAGCAGCGCGTGGCGGCTGCGCGCCTCGATGACCGCGAATGCCGCGAGCATGACGGCACTGACCGTCAGCGAGGCCACCACCCTGGCGTCGCCCCAGTGCGACACCCCGTTCGGGCTGGTAGCGGCGTTGGTCAGGCCGTACACGAGCGCGGTAACCCCGGCCGTCCCGGTAATGGCGCCCGGAAGGTCGAACTTGCCTC
>JASHUE010000043.1:0-5131 GCA_030040195.1 Streptosporangiaceae bacterium
ACCCCGCGGGCCCGACCGGCAGGAGCCGCCTGGTGAGCCCATTCGCACTCTCCCTGATCCTGGTCGCCGCCATCGCGCACGCGACCTGGAACCTGTTCAGCAAGCAGGCGTCCGCTACCGGCGGCGTCTTTTTCATCTGGCTCTTCGCCGTCGCCGCGTCCGGCCTGTACGCGCCCGTCGTGGCGCTCGTAGCGGTCGCCGGGCACCCGCACCTGGCTAGCCTGAATTGGGTATTCCTCCTCGGCACCGGGGTGCTGGAGGCCGGGTACTTCCTCTTCCTGCAGTTCGGCTACCGCAAGGGCGACCTTTCGCTTGTCTACCCCATCGGGCGCGGGACGGGTGCGCTGCTCGCGGCGCTGGCGGGCATCCTGCTGCTGGGCGAGCGGCCAGGTCCGCTGTCGCTGGCCGGGATCGGCTGCATCATGGCCGGCATCATTGCGATCGGCATTCCGGCCGGCACCGAAGCCGCCGATGCAGACAGCGCGCCGACCTGGCCGCCGGCCTCGGTGGCGGTTGCCATCGCGCTCTGCACCGGCGCGTTCATCGCCGGTTACACCATCTGGGACAAATACGCCGTGACGAATCTGCGGACGCCACCGATACTGCAGGGCTACGCCGCGTTCCCGTTCATGGCCCTCGCGTTCGCGCCGTTGGTCATGCGGGACACCGGCCGCATCGCGCTGGTCTGGCGCGAGTTCCGGCGCCAGGTCCTGGCCGCGGCCCTGCTCGCGCCCCTTGCCTACGTGCTGGTCCTGATAGCGCTGAGCTTCTCATCCGTCAGCGCGATCGCGCCCGCCCGCGAGGTCAGCATCCTTTTCGGGGTCATACTCGGACGCCGGCTTCTGGGCGAGGGCGGGATGCCACGCAGGCTCGCGGCCGCCGCGGCCATCGTCGCGGGCATCGTGGCGGTCGCGGTCGGCTAGTGCGGCGCGGAACCCTGGCCGGCGTCAGCACATAACCTGCGCGGCGGCCTCTGCGGCCGCTGTGAGCCCGACCGCCTGTGCCCGCCCGGGGCCGGGCGGGCACAGGCCTCTCAGGAGATCTCGATATAACGCTGCCGGTCGGCCATGACCTCACGGAGCTTGCGCAGCCGGGCGTCCAGGGCCGTGACGTCAAGCTCGTCGAGCGAAAGCACCCGCTGCACGTCCGCCGCGAGCCCGTCCGCCTCGACGACCATGGTCCAGTCAAACTGCATCAGCTCGTCCAGCCCGGCCGACCTGACGCGGTCCCAGACCCTGTCCTGGTTCAGGACTGGCAGCCCGCGGATCGCGGCCGAGGTGTCCTCGATGGTCCGCACGAGGCGCTCGGCCCGCCGGATCGGCTCCATCACCTCGGCTGGGGGGAACGGCTGTTCCCTGGTCGATGGCGGGACGCGGTCGGCGCGCCACTGGCTGATCAGCTGCCGGACGCAGGCCGCCGCCGCGCCGAGCTCGTGCCCTACCCGCTCGCGGACGAGCAGATCATCGGCCCGGAGCCTGCCCTTGTCGGTGTAGACGTCGGAGGCAAGCAGCCCGCGCAGCCGGTCGGCGAGGTCTGTCACCGGTCAGGGCGCCTGGTGCTGAGCCGGGACGGGCGCCGGCGCCGGCACTCCCCCGCCATTGATCTCCGCCAGCGAAGGCATGCTGGCGATCGGGTTGGTCTGAGCGGTGATGCCAATGTTGAAGGGCTCGCCGACAGCCATGTTCGGCGCAGACACGAGTCCCCGCTCGGCCATCTTCATCGCCACGTAATACCGGACGGCGTCCAGCTCGGACAGCCCGAACGCGCGCAGCGAGATCAGCTCGCGCATCCGCTCGTCCCTGGGCCGCATCAGCACCTTGACGTCGTTCAGCGTGACGCCGTAGATGGACAGGAAGTCCTGCAGGTGGCCACGGACCAGCTCGGTGATCTCGTGAATCTTCTCGTTCACCCGTTCCAGGGGCGTTACCTGAACTAGCTGGTTGACCGCCTGCTCCACCACGGGCCCGGCGTAGGCGTTAAGCGCGTCCGCCGTTAGGGCGTGACCCTGGTACGGCATGTGCGTGACCAGCTTGACCGCGTCTTCCTTGGTGTCGACGTGCACGTAGTAGTCGACGTCGTATACGAGTTCGGCGAGTTCAGCGGACAGCGCCACTCCCTGCGCCTTGACCACGCTCTTGGCCCGCGCCACGAACAGCGCCTCGTACTGCCACGGGGACTGGCCACCGTAGAAGGCCTGCTGGAAGCTGCCGATCAGCGGGCGCTGCGGCGTCTCGACCGGGTACTGGCCAGTCTCGTAGACGTTCAGGATCGCACCGCGGGACTTGAGCACGCAGAAATGGTTGCTCTCCACGGTCAGCAAGCTGCCGTTCATGATGTCGGCACCTGGATAGTGCCACATCAGGATGCCGGGCCCCATCGTCTCGGTGCCGTCGTTCGTGTTCAGGGTGCTGATGACATTGCGCATCGCCATGGCTTGCTTTCCTCCCGTAGCGGGCCCAGGCTTCGGATGCCTGCGTCGCCCACAGCACATCCTGACGAGAAAGCGAGCACGCTGCCAGGGGCATCGCCATGAAACATGACATTCGGATCAATGTTTCGAACGAGGCGGTCAGGCAGGCGCTTTCGCCGGATCAGCCAAGCGCGGCCGCGGCCGCCGCCGCGGCGACTGGCAGCGCATCGGCGATCGTGGCCAGCGCGGCCTCATCGTGGGCCGCCGACAGGAACCACGCCTCATAACCCGATGGCGGCAGGTACACCCCGCCGTCGAGCATGGCGTGAAAGAACGCGGCGTAGGCCGGCCCGGACTGCCGGCGCGCCCCGCCGAAGTCACGCACCTGGTCGTCGACGCCGAGGAACACCGAGAACAGGTTTCCTCCCTGCTGCAGCCGGAACGGCACGCCGGCCTCGGTGAGGGCGTCCGCGGCGAGCTTGGCCACGATCGCTGCGGCCTCGTCGACCCGCCCGTACACCTCGGGCGTGCACGCGCGCAGCGTGGCGATCCCGGCCGCGGTGGCGACCGGGTTCCCCGACAGGGTGCCCGCCTGGTAGACCGGGCCAGACGGCGCCAGCCGCTCCATGATCTCGGTCCGGCCCCCGAACGCAGCGGCCGGCAGCCCGCCGCCCATGACCTTGCCGAACGTCATGAGGTCAGCGGCGACGCCCTCGCGCCCGTACCAGCCCGACCGCGTGACCCGGAATCCGGTCAGCACCTCATCCATGATCAGCAGCGCGCCGTGCTCGGCGCACAGCGCGGCGAGCAGTTCGTTGAACCCGCCCGCCGGGGGGACGACGCCCATATTGGCCGGGCAGGCCTCGGTAATCACGCACGCGATCTCGGACCCGCTGTCGGCGAACGCCTGGCGCACGCCAGCAGCGTCGTTGTAGGGCAGCACCACGGTCTCGGCGGCCGCCGCCCCGGTGACGCCGGGCGAGTCAGGCAGTCCGAAGGTCGCCACGCCCGAGCCGGCCGCGGCCAGCAGCGCATCGACGTGGCCGTGATAGCAGCCAGCGAACTTCACCACCAGCCGCCGGCCGGTGTAGCCCCTGGCCAGCCGGATCGCGGTCATCGTGGCCTCGGTCCCCGAGTTGACCAGGCGCACCCGCTCGACCGGCGCCCGGTCGATGATCTCGGCCGCGAGTTCCGCCTCGCCCTCGGTGACGGTGCCGAAGGAAGTTCCGTTGCCGACGGCGGCCTGGACCGCCGAGACGACGGCGGGGTGCGCGTGCCCGAGGATCATCGGCCCCCACGAGCAGACCAGGTCCACGTACTGATTGCCGTCGACGTCGGTCAGGTAGGGACCCTTCCCGGACGCCATGAAGACCGGGTCGCCGCCAACCGATCCGAAGGCGCGCACAGGCGAGTTCACCCCGCCAGGCATCAGCGTGCTGGCGCGCGCGAACAACTCGGCGGACCGCCGCCGCCGGCTTTGCTGGTTCATTAGCCAGTCTCCTCGCAGGCATCGGCCAGGACCTCGAGCAGGCGCAGGCCATCGGGCAGCTCATGACTGCCCGGGTCGCGCAGCCAGCGTGCGACGCCGCCGCCGTGACGAGACGGCGGCGCAATCACGTAACTATCCCGGCAATGCCAGCGTAGCCCGGACACATCGGCCACTTCTTCGGGCTCGCAGTCAAGGTGGCACGACCACCACTCGTTCTCGTCCGCGGGCGCTCCCCTGGTGCGGACAAAGAAATGGGCCCGGTCTCCGGCGCTGATCGCAACCGGGCCGGGCCGCAGGCCAGACCGCTCCATCCGGCTCAGGGCCGTGATCCCCACCCGCGCCGGCACGTCCAGGACATCGAACACGCGGCCGGTGGCGAGGATCACATTCGCCTCGGGCATCGCCAGCCACCATCGCCCGATGATGTCCAGGTCCGTGGTCGCGAGCAGCTGCCAGGCAGGTGACAGCGGATGGGCCCCCGGCGACGGGCAGCCCACGCGGTCGCACGAGCAGGCGCGCTGTACATCGGCGGGCCGCTGCGCCCGGCCCGGCGGGAAGGCGCCAGCACAGACAGGCCAGCCCATCATGGCGTACCTGACTGCCGCCTCGGCCGTCCTGCTCTCGGCCCTGCGGCGCCGTACTCGCAGTACAGCTTCGACCAACTGGCTTCGCTCCCGCCCGGCCCAAGCGAGCCGCTAGCCACCGATGATGCCTGACGGGAGATGCGGCTCAGCCGCCGACCCGACCCCAAGACTCACCTGGTGCATAAGGGAGATTGCAACCTGACACTTGCCAGGATACTCACGGCACGAGGCCGGAGGTGTTTGTCCGCGCCGTAAGGCCGCGGGCAGTTGACGACTCCCGATGCCCGCGAGGTGGGGGCCGCGACGGTCACTTTCAGCCCGCCTGGCGGCCAGCCGCTGAGGGCAGGCGTTCGGCGACTACCCCCGAGCGGCCTGGCTGGACGAGTGAGGCCGCGGCCGGCCTGGTCAGCGCGCTTGCTGGGCGACCTCGGTCGCCCAGTAGGTGAGGATGATGTCCGCGCCGGCCCGGCTGATCGCGGTCAGCATCTCCATGATCATCCGGTCCCTGTCCATCCAGCCGTTGGCCGCCGCAGCCTCCACCATCGAGTACTCGCCGCTGACCTGGTAGGCCGCCACCGGCACCGGCGCGACCGCGGCGACCTGCGCGATCACGTCCAGGTAGGAAAGCGCCGGCTTCACCATCACGAT
>JASHUE010000437.1:0-9470 GCA_030040195.1 Streptosporangiaceae bacterium
TCGAGATCGTGATCCCGCGCTCCTTCTCCTCCTTCGCGTTGTCGATCTGGTCGAACGCGTAGAACGGATTCAGGTTCGGGTACTTGTCGTGCAGCACCTTGGTGATCGCCGCGGTCAGCGTCGTCTTGCCGTGGTCGATATGACCGATGGTGCCGATGTTGACGTGCGGCTTGGTCCGCTCGAACTTGGCCTTCGCCACTGGTGTCTCCTCGTTGCGATCGTTTCCCCGCCGCTGGCGGGGTCAGGCGCTGACGCGCGCTGTGTGGTTCTCGTCGGTGGTTTGCTCGTACTTACTCGCCGCGTGCCTTGGCGATGATCTCCTTGGCGATGCTGGGCGGGACCTCGGCATACGAGTCGAACTGCATGCTGTAATCCGCCCGGCCCTGCGTACGGCTGCGCAGGTCTCCCACGTAACCGAACATCTCCGATAGCGGGACGAGGGCCTTGACGACCCGCACCCCGGACCTCTCCTCCATGGCCTGGATCTGACCGCGGCGGCTGTTGAGGTCGCCGATGACATCTCCCATGTAGTCGTCGGGCGTCCTGACCTCGACCGCCATCATCGGCTCAAGCAGGACGGGATCGGCCTGCGCGGCGGCCTTCTTGAAGGCCATCGAGCCGGCGATCTTGAAGGCGAGCTCGGACGAGTCCACCTCGTGGTAGGCGCCGTCGGTCAGGGTGACCTTGACATCCACCATCGGGTACCCGGCCAGGACGCCGAACTCGGCGGCCTCCTGGCAACCCGCGTCCACCGACGGGATGTACTCGCGCGGCACCCGGCCGCCGGTGACCTTGTTCTCGAACTCGTAGCCGCCACCGTCGCCGCCGGTCGGCTCGAGGTTGATGATGACCCGGCCGAACTGGCCGGACCCGCCGGTCTGCTTCTTGTGGGTGTACTCGACCTTCTCGACCTTGCGGCGGATGGTCTCGCGGTAGGCGACTTGCGGACGGCCGATGTTGGCCTCGACCCTGAACTCGCGGCGCATCCGCTCGACCAGCACCTCCAGGTGCAGCTCGCCCATGCCCGCGATGATGGTCTGCCCGGTCTCCTCGTCGGTCCTGACCTGGAAGGTCGGGTCTTCCTCGGCCAGCCGCTGGATCGCGGTGCCGAGCTTGTCCTGGTCGGCCTTGGTCCTCGGCTCGATGGCCACGTTGATGACCGGCGCCGGGAACGTCATCGACTCGAGGATGACCTGCTTGCTCGGGTCGCTCAGCGTGTCGCCGGTGGTGGTGTCCTTGAGACCCATCACGGCGACGATCTGGCCAGCTGTCGCGGACGGGCGCTCCTCGCGCTTGTTCGCGTGCATCTGGTAGATCTTGCCGATCCGCTCCCGCTTGCCCTTGGTCGAGTTCAGCACCTGGGTGCCGGTGTCGAGCTTGCCGGAATAGACGCGGATGTAGGTCAGCTTGCCGAGGTGCTGGTCAGACATGATCTTGAAGGCCAGGGCGGAAAACGGCTCGCTCGGGTCCGCGTGCCGCTCAATGACCGTGTCCTCGTCGCCGACCGCGTGGCCCTTGATCGACGGGATGTCGATCGGGCTCGGCAGGAAGTCGACGATCGCGTCCAGCATCGGCTGCACGCCCTTGTTCTTGAACGCGCTGCCGCAGAGCACCGGAGTGACGGCGCTGGCGATGGTCGCGCGGCGGATGGCCGCGACGAGCCGCTCCTCGTCGGGCTCGTTGCCCTCGAGGTAGAGCTCCATCATCTCCTCGTCGTTCTCGGCGATCCGCTCGATCAGCGTGTCGCGCCACTCGCGGGCGGCCTCGGCGTGATCGTCGGGGATGGGGACGACGTCGTAGGTGTCGCCCTTGCCCTCGGTCTGCCAGAGGAGGGCGCGCATCCTGATCAGGTCGATGACACCGCGGAAGTCCGACTCCACGCCCCACGGCAGCTGGATGACCAGCGGCGTAGCGCCGAGCCGGTCGCTGATCATGTCCACGCAGCGGTGGAACTCCGCCCCGACGCGGTCCATCTTGTTGACGAAGCAGATGCGCGGGACGCCGTAGCGGTCGGCCTGGCGCCAG
The DNA here is from genome assembly GCA_030040195.1 of Streptosporangiaceae bacterium. Lineage (GTDB taxonomy): Bacteria > Actinomycetota > Actinomycetes > Streptosporangiales > Streptosporangiaceae > JAJYUU01. The sequence continues at coordinate 2,026 of JASHUE010000437.1, forward strand.
ACAGTCTCGGACTGCGGCTCCACGCCGGCCACGCCGTCGAACACCGCGACCGCGCCGTCAAGCACCCGCAGCGACCGCTCCACCTCGACGGTGAAGTCGACGTGGCCGGGGGTGTCGATGATGTTGATGGTGTGATCTCGCCACAGGGTGGTGGTAGCAGCCGACGTGATGGTGATACCGCGCTCTTGCTCCTGCTCCATCCAGTCCATCGTGGCTGCGCCCTCGTGGACTTCACCGATCTTGTAATTGATTCCGGTGTAGAACAGGATCCGCTCGGTCGTCGTGGTCTTGCCCGCGTCGATATGCGCCATGATGCCGATGTTGCGGACATTGGCCAGCTCGGTGGCGGTCTGGGTGGCGGCCACTGTTAGTGATCCTCGTTCCTTGGTTCGTAAAATCTCGGGTCAGGCTGTGTCGATTCAGGCGGGCCGGCCTACCAGCGGTAGTGGGCGAACGCCTTGTTGGACTCGGCCATCTTGTGGGTGTCCTCCCGGCGCTTGACGCTCGCCCCGAGTCCGTTGCTCGCGTCAAGCAGCTCGTTCATCAGCCGCTCGGTCATGGTCTTCTCCCGGCGCTGCCGCGAGTAGGTGACCAGCCAGCGCAGCGCCAGCGTGGTGCTGCGAGAGGCCTTGACCTCCATCGGCACCTGGTACGTGGCGCCGCCGACCCGCCTGCTCTTCACCTCGAGGGTGGGCTTGACGTTGTCGAGCGCGCGCTTCAGCGTCACCACCGGGTCGTTGCTGGTCTTGTCCCGGCACCCCTCGAGGGCGCCGTAAACGATGCGCTCGGCGAGCGACCGCTTGCCGTTCTTCAGCACCTTGTTCACCAGCGCGGTAACCAGGGGGGAGCCGTAAACCGGGTCGGTTACCAGCTGCCGCTTGGTCGCGGGGCCCTTACGCGGCATGTCAGCTCTTCTCCTTCTTCGCGCCGTACCGGCTTCGCGCCTGCTTGCGGTTGCGGACACCCTGGGTGTCCAGGGAGCCGCGGATGACCTTGTAGCGCACGCCGGGCAGGTCGCGGACGCGGCCGCCGCGGACGAGCACGATCGAGTGCTCCTGCAGGTTGTGGCCGACACCGGGGATGTAGGCCGTTACCTCGATATGGCTGGTGAGCCGGACGCGGGCAACCTTGCGCAGGGCCGAGTTCGGCTTCTTGGGCGTGGTCGTATAGACGCGTGTGCAGACCCCGCGGCGCTGCGGGCTGCCCTTCAGCGCCGGAGTCTTCGTCTTGGCTACCTTGTCCTGCCGGCCCTTGCGGACCAGCTGCTGGATCGTGGGCAACGCGTCTCCGTCTTCCTCTGCCACGCGCCTGGCGGCGCGCTGTTGTCTTCGCCTGCTGGCGCCGCGCCAGCGCGGCGCGGCATCCGGTTGTGTCCCGCCGTTGCCGGCGCGACTTGCTCGTTGCGGCTGTGTCCTGTGCTTTCGGCTCAGGGCGCGGCCTAGGACGTACCTGACCTGCGGTTTCCTTGCCCGCTCCGCCCCCCGCGGTCGGGCGTGTCGCAAACGTTCACGACATATCCGGGCTCACAAACGAGCCCGAAACGGAAGGGAAGTCTGCTGCTCGCCTGGTCCATTCAGCCCCTGATCGTTACCGCCAGGAGGCCGCGGTCAGACAGACGTGCACGCACCCGTAGGGCACGGGCGCGGAGAACCAGAATACCTAACCGATGACGCGCTGGTCAAAACGGGTGGCGTCCTCGCACTCCGCTGGAACAAAGCTTAGCGGACGCTGAGCCCGACCCGCACCGGATCTTGTCTTAGCGCTTTACCTGCCGCGTCCCCGTTATATCCGTGGAGGGCGGGAACGAGGCGGGTCCGGTGCTAACTCTCCCGGCTTGCGGGTCAGACCGATGGTAATAAGCACCACCAAGGGGGATTTTATTCCCGTGATCGGCTCGCGGGCGGGCGGCGCAGGCGATCCGGAAAGTGACTCCCCGACGTGCCTATCCCTCGCAGCCACAGACGCCTGGGTGACTTGTCCACCGGTGAGACCGGTCTGCCTCCGCTGCCGGAGGCGCTTTGTCGCATTCAGTGCGATTTAAGCGAGCCGATTGGCGGCGGTAAGCCCGGCGACTTGCCCGCGCGCTGCGCCATGGTGAGAGAGTTCGGTTCGGCAAGAGCAATGCAGCCTGGATCCGACGTCGCGGCACGTGGACGCCGGGCCGGGCAAACCGGGGGGCGGAGGCGCGATGTCCTTGATCATCGGTACCTCAGGCTGGCAGTACCGGGACTGGCGCGGCGTCCTCTACCCGGTCGGCGTCCCGCAGGCTCGCTGGCTGGAGTGCTATACGCAAACATTTCCGGCTGTGGAGAACAACGGCACGTTTTACCGGCTGCCCGGCCCTGAGGCATTCGCGGACTGGCGCAACCGGACTCCAGACGGCTTCACCATGGCCGTCAAGGCCAGCAGATATCTCACCCACGTCCGCCGCCTGCGTGACCCGGCCGAGCCGGTGGCACGGCTGCTCGGCGCGGCTGTGCACCTTGGTCCGCGGCTCGGGCCGCTACTCGTGCAGCTGCCACCCAACATGACCGCCGATCCGCACGCGCTGGACGAGGTTCTGACGGCATTCGCCCGCTTCAAGCCGCCTCGGGATGCGCCCCGCGTGCGGAGCCCGATTCAGGTGGCGGTGGAATTCCGTCACGAGAGCTGGTGGACCGAGGAGATCAAGGACATCCTCACGCGCCATGATGCCGCGCTGTCCTGGGCGGATCGGAAGGAGCAGCCAGTTACGCCCCTGTGGACAACGGCAAGTTTCGGCTACCTGCGGATGCACGAGGGGGCCGGGCGCTCCTGGCCCGGGTACACAAGCCGGGCCCTGCGCGGCTGGCTCAAGTCCATCGCGGGCGGCTGGCAGCCTGGGTCCGATGTGTACGTTTTCTTCAACAACGACCAGCACGGCGCCGCGCCGCGGGACGGGCTCGAGCTCGCCGGGCTGGCCAGGGACGCCGACATCGCGGTCAGGCCGGCTGCTGGCGACGAACCCGGCTAACAGTCCCCCCGTTTCACCGCCGAGCGGCAGCAACGCTCACAGAGTGCTCCGCTAGAAATGCCTATTGATGATGACATGTTCTGACCACGCCGTGTCTTTCACCGAACCGACGATAGGTGGCGTGGGGTGATCCTTACTCCGCCTGGGTGCTTCGCCGCGCGGACGAGCGACGCGATGGGAGGCCACCGATCGCACAAAACGCAGTCCGGCGGCCAGGAGAACCCCTGGCCGCCGGACCCGTTTGGTTAGAGCCGACCTCGTTCCCTACCGGTTATAAGCACCGAAGTCGTACTCCTCCAGCGGGATCGCCTGGCCAGAGACCTGGCCGAAGGAGTAATCCGCCGGACTGTCATAAGAGGTCGGCGGGTACACCGCCGCCTTAGCCTCCTCCGTCGGCTCGACCCGCAGGCTGCGATAGCGCTGCATGCCGGTGCCGGCCGGGATCAGCTTCCCGATGATCACGTTCTCCTTCAGGCCGACCAGCGAGTCCGACCGAGCATGGATGGCCGCGTCGGTCAGGACCCTCGTGGTCTCCTGGAAGGAAGCCGCCGACAGCCACGACTCAGTGGCCAGCGACGCCTTCGTGATGCCCATCAGCTGCGGGCGGCCTGCCGCCGAGGTGCCGCCCGCCTCGACGACGGCGCGGTTGACCTCCTCGAACTTCGGCCGCTCGACCAGCTCGCCCGGCAGCAGCTCGGTGTCGCCGGACTCGATTACGTTCACCCGCTTGAGCATCTGCCTGATGATGATCTCGATGTGCTTGTCGTGGATCGACACGCCCTGAGACCGGTAGACCTCCTGCACCTCGTGCACCAGGTGCAGCTGCACCTCGCGCGAACCGAGGATGCGCAGTACCTCGTGCGGGTTGACCGCGCCGGCGATGAGCTGCTGGCCTACCCGGACGTGGTCACCGTCGGCCACCAGCAGCCTGGACCGCATGGACACCTGGTAGGAGACCTCGTCGCTGCCGTCGTCCGGCACGATCACGATCTTGCGAGCCTTGTCCTGCTCATCGATCCTGACCTTGCCGTCCACCTCGCTGATCGGGGCCAGGCCCTTGGGGATGCGGGCCTCGAACAGCTCCTGGATTCGGGGCAGGCCGTGGGTGATGTCCTGGCCTGCCACGCCGCCGGTGTGGAAGGTACGCATCGTCAGCTGGGTGCCGGGCTCACCGATGGACTGGGCCGCGATGATGCCGACAGCCTCGCCGACGTCGACGCGCTTGCCGGTGGCCAGCGAGCGGCCGTAGCACTTGGCGCACACGCCGACCTTGGCCTGGCAGACCAGCACACTGTAGGTGCGCACGGACTCCACGCCCGCGTTCACCAGCATGTCGATCATCGCCTCGGTCAGGTCCGAGTCGGCCGCCACGAGTACCGTGCCGTCCGGGCCTATGACGTCCTCGGACAGGGTCCTGCCGGTGCCGGTGTTCTCGATGTTCGGCAGCTTCTCGACGTTGCCGGTGACCGTGCTCTTCGCCGCGATCCGCAGCGGCAGCGAGCGGTCGGTGCCGCAGTCCTCCTCGCGAACGATCACGTCCTGCGCCACGTCCACCAGCCGGCGGGTCAGGTACCCGGAGTCGGCGGTCCGCAGCGCGGTGTCGGCCAGGCCCTTCCGGGCACCGTGCGTGGAGATGAAGTACTCCAGCACGGACAGCCCCTCGCGGAAGCTGGACTTGATCGGCCGCGGGATCGTCTCGCCCTTGGGGTTGGACACCAGGCCGCGGATGCCGGCGATCTGCCGGATCTGCATCAGGTTTCCGGCGGCACCCGAGCTCACCATCATCCAGACGGAGTTGTTGCCGGGGAAGGCCTTCTCCATGTCCTGGGCCACGTCCGCAGTGGCGTGCGTCCAGATCTCGATCAGTTCCTGGCGCCGCTCGTCGTCGGTGATAAGGCCGCGCTCGTACTCGCGCTGCACCTTGTCGGCCCGCTTCTCGTAGGTGTCCAGGATCTCGCGCTTGTTCGGCGGAGCGACCACGTCCTCCATCGCCACCGTGACGCCGGACCTGGTGGCCCAGTGGAACCCGGCGTCCTTCAGCGCGTCGAGCGCAGCGGCCACCTCGACCTTGGGGTAGGTCTCGGCCAGCTCGTTCACGATCGCGGACAGCTGCTTCCTGCTGACCTCGAAGTTGATGAACGGATAGTCGTCCGGCAGCGTCTCGTTCAGCAGGCACCGGCCCAGCGTGGTCTCCAGCCGCACCGGCTGGCCCGGCTCCCAGCCCTCAGGGGGCTCAAAGCCGACCGGAGGCGTGATTCCCGTCAGCCGGATCTGGATCTTCGCCTGCAGCTCGAGCTCGTCCCGGTCGTAGGCCATCAGCGCCTCGGCCACGCTGCCGAACGCCCGGCCCTCGCCGGCCGCGCCGTCCTTCTGCCCGGTCAGCCAGTAGATTCCGATGACCATGTCCAGCGTCGGCATCGTCACCGGCTTGCCGTCGGCCGGCTTGAGGATGTTGTTGGTGGACAGCATCAAGATCCGGGCCTCGGCCTGAGCCTCGGCCGAGAGCGGCACGTGAACGGCCATCTGGTCACCGTCGAAGTCCGCATTGAACGCGGTGCACACGAGCGGGTGGATCTGGATGGCCTTGCCCTCGACCAGCTGCGGCTCGAAGGCCTGGATGCCAAGACGGTGCAGCGTCGGCGCCCGGTTGAGCAGCACGGGGTGCTCGGTGATGACCTCCTCGAGCACGTCCCACACCACCGGCCGCGCGCGCTCCACCATCCGCTTGGCGGACTTGATGTTCTGCGCGTGGTTGAGGTCGACCAGCCGCTTCATGACGAACGGCTTGAACAGCTCGACCGCCATCTCCTTGGGCAGGCCGCACTGGTGGAGCTTCAGCTGCGGGCCGACCACGATGACCGAGCGGCCCGAGTAGTCGACTCGCTTGCCGAGCAGGTTCTGGCGGAACCGGCCCTGCTTGCCCTTCAGCATGTCCGACAGCGACTTCAGCGGCCGGTTGCCTGGTCCGGTGACCGGACGGCCGCGGCGGCCGTTGTCAAACAGCGAGTCCACTGCCTCCTGCAGCATCCGCTTCTCGTTATTCACGATGATCTCGGGCGCGCCCAGGTCGAGCAGCCTCTTCAGCCGGTTGTTCCGGTTGATGACCCGCCGGTACAGGTCGTTCAGGTCGGAGGTGGCGAACCGGCCACCGTCGAGCTGGACCATCGGCCGCAGGTCCGGCGGGATCACCGGGATGCAGTCGAGAACCATGCCCAGCGGGCTGTTGGAGGTGTTGAGGAACGCGGACACGACCTTGAGCCGCTTGAGCGCCCTGGCCTTGCGCTGGCCCTTGCCGGTGCGGATGATCTCGCGCAGGCTGTTGGCCTCGGCGTCGAGGTCGAAGCTGCCCACCCGCTCCTGGATCGCCTGCGCGCCCATGCCGCCGCGGAAGTACCGGCCGAAGCGGTCCCGCATCTCGCGGTAGAGCAGCTCGTCGCCCTCCAGGTCCTGGACCTTCAGGTTGCGGAACCGGTTCCAGACCTCCTCGATCCGGTCGATCTCCCGCTGCGCGCGGTCGCGGATCTGCTTGCACTCGCGATCAGCGCTCTCCCTGACCTTGCGCCGTGCGTCACCCTTGGCGCCGGCCGCCTCGAGCTCGGCCAGGTCCTTCTCCAGCTTCGCCTGGCGCGCCTCGATGTCGGCGTCCCGGCGCTGCTCAAGCTGACCCTTCTCGACCGTGATCTTGGCCTCGAGGCTCGGCAGGTCCCGCGCACGGGCGTCCTCGTCCACGTAGGTGATCATGTAGGCGGCGAAGTAGATGACCTTCTCCAGGTCCTTCGGCGCCAGGTCGAGCAGGTAGCCCAGACGGCTTGGTACGCCCTTGAAGTACCAGATGTGTGTAACGGGAGCGGCCAGCTCAATGTGGCCCATCCGCTCGCGGCGCACCTTGGCGCGGGTAACTTCGACCCCGCACCGCTCGCAGATGATGCCCTTGAACCTGACCCGCTTGTACTTACCGCAGTAGCACTCCCAGTCCCTGGTCGGGCCGAAGATCTTCTCGCAGAACAGCCCGTCCTTTTCCGGCTTCAGGGTCCGGTAGTTGATGGTCTCCGGCTTCTTGACCTCGCCATGTGACCACGTGCGGATGTCATCCGCAGTGGCAAGGCCAATCCGCAGGTCATCGAAGAAGTTAACGTCTAGCACGTTATGTTTCCCCTGGGGTAGTTCGTTGGACTTCTCGTCGCTAACTCAGACCTCTTCGACGCTGCTCGGCTCACGCCGAGACAGGTCGATTCCGAGTTCCTCCGCAGCGCGGAAGACGTCCTCGTCGGTGTCGCGCATTTCGATGGCCGCGCCGTCGCTGGAGAGCACCTCCACGTTCAGGCACAGCGACTGCATCTCCTTGATCAGCACCTTGAAGGACTCAGGGATGCCGGGCTCGGGAATGTTCTCGCCCTTGACGATGGCCTCGTAGACCTTGACCCGGCCGAGGATGTCGTCGGACTTGATGGTC
>JASHUE010000438.1:0-6265 GCA_030040195.1 Streptosporangiaceae bacterium
GGCGGCCCTCTGCGTTGGGCTCGCCGGCCTCGCTTGGGCCAGCCATACGGCCAGGCCGGCCACGCCCGTAGGCCGGAGTCCGCTGGTCGCAGTGCCGCGCGGGCACTGGGCCGCGGTCCCGGCGCCTGCGGCGGCACCTGCAGTGGCCCGGCCAGTGAGCCTGCGGATCCCGGCCATCGGTGTGCGCACGGCGCTCGTGCGACTTGGGCTCACGGCCACCGGCACGCTGCAGGTGCCGCCGACGGCAGCGGTGGCGGGCTGGTACACGGGAAGCCCGCGGCCGGGGGCCATCGGCGCGGCGGTCATTGCCGGACACATCGACTCGGCCAGCGGACCAGGCGTGTTCTTCCGGCTGCGGCTGCTCCGCCCTGGCGACCTTATCTACGTGCGGCGTGCGGACGGCAGCCTGGCTGTCTTCGAGGTCACGGCGGTGCGGAGCTATCTGAAAACGCGATTCCCGACCCGCGCGGTCTACGGGGCCGTGCCAAACTCGCAGCTGCGCCTGATTACCTGCGGCGGCACCTTCGACCAGGCGACTGGCCACTACCTGAGCAACGTGATCGTCTTCGCCACGCTGCGTGCGAAGGGCTGAGGCACTGCCGGTACGCAGGCGGCTGAACGCGTTAGCCCACCCGGGCTCTGGCAGCACGGGCCAGGTCGGGCAGCCGCATCAGCAGGTCCCGCGCCTCGGCGTCGACCCGGTCCTCGATGGCGCCCGTCACCCTCCTCCCGGCGACGTCGAGCCGCACCGATGAGAGTCCCAGGCAGCGCTGGACCGGGCCCTGGACCCATCGAACGCTCTGGACCTTCTCCAGCGGTATCCATGTTGTCGTCCTGGTGACCCGGCCGTGCGCGGTGACGACGTAGTTGTCGTCGCTCCCGAACGCAAGGAAGTGATACTGCAGCGGCGCCTTGAACCTGACCCGCCTCGGCGGGGGCTTGTCCGGCGCCGGCTGCGACGTCAGCACCGCGGCCAGTATCTGCACCACCTCGGCCTTGCTGCCAACCGGAATCAGGGCGCGAAGCCGCCCGGTCTCCGCTCGGCTCTCTCGGCGGATGCGCGGGCCCGCGACGTCTACCTCGAGCCGACACCAGCCGAACGGCCGCCACGCTAGTGGCTCGACCAGGCGGATAGCCTGGACCCGCCCGGGCCGGATGGTCTCGGCAGTCGTCTGGATCAGGCCGGACCTCAGCCTTAGCCCGTCCGGCGCCGCGGTCACCGTCGTTCCGTACTCCCCGTTAAACCAGCGCCAGACCGTCGCCGCGATGCCGATCGCGGCTGGCAGGAACGTCGCCGTGGCCGCGGTCTTGCCCGACACGGCCACGAACGCCGTCACCGCTGCGACCACGGCGAACGCGATCGCTCCCGGACGGCTGAGCGCGATCGCCACGGCCAGAAGCCCAGATCGGACCCGGAATAGCTGCCGCTCCGGTGCCGCGGTGGCATCGGCCGGTGTCGCACCGGTCCCCGAAGCTGCCGCTGTCGGATCAGGTGCCGCCGGAACAGGCAGGGCATCGGCCGGTCCCCCGCCACCGGCCGGGACCGCCTGGACGGCGCGGGCCACGGTCGAGTACGCAAGGAGCTCGGTTCGTAGGCGTTCCGCGTCGGCCATGCGCAGCCACGCCAGCCGACCGCCCCGCGACGCGTCGCCGCCGGCGATCCGCAGCTGAAGCTCGGCCAGGCCGAGAATGCGGGCCAGCCCGCTCTGCGCAACGTCGATGGCCTGGATCTGCGACAGCGGGAACCGGCGCGAGTCACGCCTGATCAGGCCGGTGTCTATGCGCAGGACGCCATCGGCCACTTGCCAGCGTGTCACCAGCCAGGAGACGAAGCCGCCGGACAAAGCGAGTGCAATGATCACTAGGTCGGTGACGATCTCGCTGCCATCCTGCCGCTGGTTGGCCAGCGCTATGCCGGCGAGGACGACCACCAGAGCGAAGAGCCGACTGCCAGCCCGCACGACCGGAGTCAGCGGATGCAGCCGGTGCCAGCCCGCCGGCACGCCCTCGGCCAGGGGCAGGCGCGGCGGATCGGCGGGGAGCGGGTCAGTCACAGGCCTGCAGCCTGCGCTTCGCCCAGGGCTGCTAGCTGGTCCCGTAGCTTGGCGGCCACCGCCTGATCCAGGCCGGGGATCCGCGCGTCACTGGCCGCCGCTGCCGTATGCATCCGCAGCGTGGCCAGGCCAAGACTGCGCTCCAGCGGCCCGGCAGTGATGTCGATGTACTGCATTCGGCCGTACGGGATGACCGACAACCGCCGGATCATGACTCCCCGGCGGACCATGAGGTCCTCGTTCCGCTCGGCGAAACCCCAGGCGGCCACCCGGCGAGCCAGGAAGCGCTCGGCCACCAGGCCGGCGATCAGCACGCCTACCGCGCTCAGCGCGCCGGCGACGGCCGATACGCTCGCGCAAGCCAGGCCCGTGATCAGCGCGACCGGAGCGGCCACGAGCACAATCTGGATGCGCCTGCAGCGCAGTAGTTTCGGCGACGGCCGCTGCCAGCTCAGCCCGTCGTCGCGCTCTGCGCTCATTCGCAGACACCTTTCTCGGATTTTCCACGCGGACGTTCCCTTGGCGACAGGCTAATGGGTCCGGCCCGCGTTCGGCGCTGGGCGCAGGTTGCTTCGGACCCGGTCTGGCGTTCCGGACCGGCCGGGGAAAGGCCGCGCCTTGCCGGCTCACGCCTACCCCGTTGACACCTCGTTCCCCTAAAAAGTACTTGACCATGTCGGCTCTGCGGCAGCTGACCGCTTTGCCTACGGGACGTCTCATAGCAGCATGGTTCCTGACGGGCACGGGACGGGAGACCAATGGCGGAATCACCGACGGCGGTGGCGGGAAGCTCGCTCGGTCCCCCCTCGAAGCTGGAACCGGATGCAATCGGGGTCGCGCAGGACACCGTCATCGGGATGGCCTCGTCGGCCCCGGCGGCCACCGTTGGGCTCACGCTCTTCTCGCTTGCGTCCGCGACGGCTTACGGAAGCGTGCCGATCTTGCTGCTGACAGCGATACCGATGCTGATCATCGCCAACGCGTACCGCCGCTGCAACATGTGGAAAGCCAACTGCGGTGCCTCGTTCGAGTGGGTCGGCCGGGCGATCAATCCCTATCTCGGATATCTGACCGGGTGGCTCATGGTCGTCGCCTACATCGTCGGGACGGTTGCCGAGATCTTGCTGCTTGGCCCGTCGGTGCTCGCCGTCTTCGGATCCACCTCCACCAACACCTGGGGCTGGATCGCGATCGGAACCGCGGTCTGCCTCATCATGCTCGTCATAGCGGTTGTCGGCATCAGGATCACCGCGCGCGTGCAGGTCGGCATGGCGGTAGTGGAGTACGCGATCCTGATCGGGTTCTCGATCTGGGGCCTTGTCGCGGTCCTGGCGCACCACTCAGGCACGTACCCGATCACGTCGCAGTGGTTCAGCCTGAGCGGCGTGGGCGCGAAGGGCAGCGCGGTGGCCGGCTTCCTCATCGCGGTGTTCGTCTACGGCGGCTGGGACGGCACGGTGTACGTCAACGAGGAAGTCCGGCAGCGTCGGGTCAATCCTGGCCGCGCGGCGATCATCGCGGTTGCCTTGCTCGCGGTCTTGTACACGCTGGCCCAGGTCGGCCTGCAGGGAGGCGTATCGCCGGCCAAGCTCGCCGCCGCGTCCAACAACGGCACCGCGCTGATTGCCGTGGCCCAGGCTCTGGGTGGCGGCGGCTGGGCCAAGGTGATGGCGCTGTCGATCGCCCTGTCGGTCATCGCGACGACGGGCACGGGGATCGTCCTGAGCGCCCGTATCGCCTACGGAATGGCCGGCTACCGCGCCCTGCCCGCGCCGCTCGCGAAGGTGTCGCGGCGATACAACACCCCGGCCATCGCGAGCATCGTGGTCGGCGTCCTGCTCATCGCGATCACCTGGATATACCTGCTGGCGACCTCCGTGCAGAACGCCTTCTACGACGTCATCGACGTCACCGGCCTGATGTTCGCGATCTTCTACATCCTCACCGCGCTCGCGACCACCGTCTATTACCGCCGGCGGGTCTTCGGTGGGTTCACCGACTTCGTCACCCTGGGCCTGCTGCCGATTTCTGCCGCCCTGTTCCTCGGCTGGATGTTCGAGGACACGGTTCGGTCGGTGCCGTGGGCGCAACGCTGGTCGCTCATCGGGGCCATCGGGCTTGGCCTGATCCTGATGTTCGGAGCTCGCGTCATCTCCCGGTCGCCGTTCTTCCAGATTCCGAGGGAGAGCGACACCGGCACCCAGTAGCGGGGCAAGCCAGGTCTACGGGCATAGCCGTGGGCGCGACACGGCGGTCGACGCGACACGCGGGCCGGCCGGCCCGCACGGTCGTTAGTCTTCCGGCGCCCAGCTCTCCCGCGTCGGATGCCAAGCCAGTGACGAACAGACCTGCCAGCCGCACATCGCGGCCCCCGGCTTGAGCAGCAGCAAGCTGCCGCACCATAGCGGTCGGGCTAGCGTCGTCGTCTCCTCACGTGCCGGCCTGCGTTTTGCCTCCTCTGCACCACAGTCAACGACCCGGTTCTGCGCCCCTGATGGCCGACGACCAACCGCAGGCCGCCGGCTCCGATGCGCGACTGCGCCTGCGGTTCTCAGTTCAGTGTCAGAGTCGTGCTAGGCAACCTCCGCTAGCAGTGGGGGGAGAACGGCGGCGCCACGTCCAGCGCCGGGTTCTGGTCGAAGAACCCCGCCGGCTTGAGCATGAAGCCGACTCGCTCGACTGGCATGACCGGCCAGTCCTCTGGCCGGGCGATGTGAAGATTGCCCAGGGTGTACCACAGAACGATGTCGGCGTCCTCTATCGGGCGGTCGGCTTTCGTCCAGGCAGGCAACCCGGCACCGCCGGGATGCTGGTTCGGGTAGTCGCCCGCGGGGAACCGCTCAGCGGGGTGGAACGGGGTGACCCAAAGGTGCTTGGTTGCGAACGTGGCCCGCCGGGTCACCGAGGAAGCCGGGTGGCTGAAGGCGAGCACGCTGGGACCAGGAACGAGCTTGTAGGCGGGCTCGTGCCCGAGCTGAGTTCGCTTGCCGGGGTTGGCCACCAGCCAGTACCGCCCCCGCATCGGGTCGATCACGCGCTGAGCCTCCGACTCCCTACGCAACGGCCGTTTCACCGGCCGGAACGCATTACCTAGTGGGTTGCCGGAACCCATGGCGACCGCTTCGGTGTCTACCTCGTAAACCGTGTTGCGCAGCCCGTCCACGGCCATATCCAGGCGGACGCTGAAGAAATGCTGGTGATGGGAGGCAAGAGTCTGCGGGGCGACCACAGTACCGAAGTCGCTGGCCTGGCCGGGCGGCAAGGCGCTGGTCATGACTATGCCGGTCAGCTTGACCTCGAACTCGATTACGCCGTCCTGGTAGAAGTACCAGTAGAAGGCGTACTCGTAGTTATCCGCGGTAATGACAAACGATATGACCAGGCGACGGCTGCGGCGCACCTCAGTGGACCCCAAGGTGGCGTCGAAATGCTTCCAGAGCAAGCCCACGTCTTCCTCGTGCAGGCAGATGGCCTGGGGGATCTTGTACAGCGCTCCGTTCCCGTCGGCTAGGTCGACGTCGAGATAACGGACCTCGCCGAGGCAGTCACAGCCAAGCTTCAGCGAGTTGGTTAGGATTCCAATGCCGACCTCGCCGATGTCGAAGGCGTTGCGCCAGGCATAGAAGGGCCGCGGGTCTGCATAGGGGATGAACAGTTCGGCCACGGAGGCACGCCACATTACCGGCCTGACCCGACCTTGGTCCTCGTATCCGACGGTGTGCAGGACCAGGCCCTCGCGTGCGGTGAAGCCGAGATGGAGCCGCCAGCGCTGCCAGCGGATCTCCCAGCCGCGGACATCGAAGCTCGGGCCCTGGGGCTGGATGATCTCGAGCGGTCGCAGATCATCGCGCAGCGGTCCGACACGATCGGCGGAGTAGGCACCGGCCTCTGGCGGCAGCGGCACCGTGCCCATATCCTCCACCCGCAGGACCGCCATGTCGTCGAGATCCACGACGGCATGAAGGCCGTGGATAGGCTTGGCGTACGGATTGTCGTCGGCCTGGTCGCGGTAGAACAGCAACGTCCAAGCCAGCCGACGGCCGGATTCTTCGGGGAGCGAGAAGGCGCCGATCCCCCACGGTTCCACGCGCACCCGGCCTGGATCGGCGATGCCGCGCCGCTCCAGTGCGGCCAGAATCCGCGGGTCGGCCATCGTCACTACCGCGCAATGGGCAATTTCCCCTGGCGTCAACGGCGCCTGCGCACCAGGA
>JASHUE010000439.1:0-2835 GCA_030040195.1 Streptosporangiaceae bacterium
GTGGTCGAGGATCGGGCTGACCCGCACGCCCTTGGCCTTGAGCTTGTCCCGGTACTCGAGGAACCTCTCCTCGGGCACGCTGAACGCAACGTGGTTCATCGAGCCGACCGCGCTGGTCCAGTCGCCGATGCCCGGCACGGTGACGGGCGCCGAGACGCCGGGCACTGGATCGGGGGCGTCAGGGAACCAGAAGAACGCGAGCGCGTTGCCGCCGCCCATGTCGAAGAAGAAGTGCTGTCCCGAGCCGGCTGGCAGCTCGATCGTCTTGATCAGCCGCATGCCCAGGACCTGGGTGTAGAACTCCACCGTCCGCTTCATGTCGGAGCAGACCAGCGCCAGGTGGTTAACGCCGCCCAGGTCGAATTCCTCGTTCCGCCACTGCATGACTTCTCCTCACGACGCACTACAAATTTAGACTCGGTTCTATTTGCGCGCCAGAACGGAGCAGCCATGGCCGACACCGAGCGCGAGTTCGTCGGCCTGCCCTCGCCGGTGATCGGCCGGGCAGGCGCCGGCGGGCACCCGTGCCAGGGCATCTATCACCGGCCGGCCGGGTCCCGTCCTGCGACCGCGTTCATCGCGACGCACTACAACGTCGACTTCTCCGAGCACTACCTGGCCGAGCCGCTCGCCCGCCGCGGCTTCGGGTTCCTGGGCTGGAACAGCAGGTTCCGCGGAAACGAGGCCCACTTCCTGCTCGACCACGCCCTGGCCGAGATCGGCGTGGGCGTCCACTGGCTGCGCGAGCAGGCGGGCGTCGACCGGGTTGTCCTGCTCGGCAACTCCGGCGGAGGTTCACTGATGGCGGCCTACCAGTCCCAGGCCGTCGAGCCTAGCGTCCGCCCGGTCACGGGGATGCGGCCGCTGCCCGCGATCGAGGAGTTGCCCCCCGCCGACATGTTCATCGCGCTCGCCGCGCACTCGGGGCGCCCTGAGGTACTGACGGCCTGGCTCGATCCGTCCCTGACCGATGAGCGCGACCCGCTCTCGGCCGATCCCGCCCTGGACCCTTTTAACACCGGGAACGGGCCGCCCTTCAGCGAATCGTTCCAGCGCCGCTACCGGGCGGCCCAGCGGGACCGAAATGAGCGCATCACCGACTGGGCGCTCCGGCAGTTGGACGAGCTCCGCGGTACGAGGGCCAGGGACCGCCTGTTCCTCGTCCACCGCAGCTGGGCCGACCTGCGCATGATTGACCCGTCGATCGAGCCATCCGACCGCCGGCCCAACTGGTGCTACCTCGGCGACCCGCTGAAGGCCAACTACGGGGTCTTCGGGGTCGGCACGGTCAGCACGCTGCGGACGTGGCTGTCGATGTGGAGCCTGCGCACCTCCCAGTGCACCGCCGCGCCGCACCTGGCAAAGATCACGGTCCCGTCGCTGGTCGTGCACGCGGCCGCGGATGCGTGCGTCTACGCCAGCGACGCCCGCGCGCTGTATGACGCGATCGCCGCCGTGGACAAGAGCCTGGAGTTCATCAGCGCCGACCACTACCTGCTGGAACCCGAAGGAGCGCGGGAGCAGGCCGCCGATCTGATCGCCGCGTGGGTGGACGACCGGGCTAGCCTCCGTCCGACATGATCGCGGCCCAAGCCTGATCGGTTACTGTCCTAGTTGGCTTGCGGGTGATGAGGCCTTCCTTGCCGAACCCGCGGAGCCGGACGGGCACGTGCGACTCGCTCGGCTGGCCGAATTCTGCGTCCAGCACGACCTGCTGCAGGCCGGTAAGACCGAACGGCACGGCCAGCCGGATATGCTCGCCTGCCGGGAGCGCCCCAGCCTTTGGAAACGCGCCGGTCAGCCGGGCGGTCACCTGCTCGACCGTTCCAGGCGCGTCGCCGCTGCGCAGCTCGACCTTGGTCTTCATCCGGGCCGCGGTTCGCGCGCCACCGCGGACGGCACCCGCCGACCCTGCCCGCCCGCCGACTGAGCCGCCGATCTGGCCGGCACGCACGGCCACCCCGATGAGGTAATCCTCGATTTCGGCCGGAACCTCCGGCTCTGCCGCTGACATGCCGGGAGCATAACGCCAGAAACCGCTATCAGGGGCCGATGTCGTCAACCGGGAAGCTGTCCCGAAGATCGATCGATCTGCGACGATACGAGCTGCGGGTGAAGGAGACGCGGGCCATGCAGAGCTGGATACACGTCATCGACTGGCGTGCGACCGTGCATCCCGACGTGACCGCCCTGACCGACGACCGGGGAGCGACGCTCAGCTACGCGGGGCTGCGCGCCGAGATCGAGAAGCGATCGGGCGGATGGGCTGCGCTCGGCATCGGGCCCGGAGACGTGGTCGCGATCGTCGCGCGCAACAGCACGGACTTCCTCGTGCAAGCCTTCGCCCTCATGCGGGCCGGCGCGACGCCCGCGTTCCTGAACTGCCGGCTGTCGGCCCGCGAGCTTAATGGGGTTCTGGCCCTCACCGACCCGGCCGCGGTCGCCGCCGACGCGGAGTTCACCGGGCTGGTGGACTCGGCGCTGCCGCTCCCGGTGATCAGGGTCGCGATCGGGGGCGGCGGGCCCGTACCGCCCGGCTGGATGGACGGCGGCGCGCTCACCGGCCGGGTGCCGCCACGGCCCGACCTAGTCGGCGACACGATCCTTGCCCTCGTGCACACCAGCGGTACGACCGGCAAGGCGAGGGTGGTCCCGCTGCGGCACGGCGCGCTGATGCAAAGCGTCGCGGACTTCGCCATCGAGATCGGAGACCAGGTCACCGGGTCGCACCACCTCCAGATCCTGCCGCTGTTTCACCTCGGCGGATTTGCCCAGTGCCTGCAGGCGTTGCTGACCGCAGGCACCGTGCACGTCCACACCTCGTTTAGCCCGGAG
>JASHUE010000044.1:0-4937 GCA_030040195.1 Streptosporangiaceae bacterium
CCAGCGTGGTGCCGGCCCGCGGGCCGTCGTCGGCCGATACCACGGTGCCGTCGGGCATCGTGGCCGGGGTGATGTCGCGCTGCCAGAAGCCATCGGCCAGCGCCTTCTCGGCCAGGTTCTGCGAGCGGACGCCGAACTCGTCCTGCTCGGCCCGGCTCACGCCGCGCAGCTGGGCGACGTTCTCCGCGGTCTGGCCCATCGCGATGTAGATGTCCGGCACGTTCCCGTCCTCGCGCGGGTCGTGCCAGGTGAAGCCGCCCTTCTCCATCTCCTTCGCCCTGGCCTCGGCGTCGGCGAACACCGGGTTCTTGGTGTTCGGCAGGCCGTCGCTGCTGCCGTTGGCGAACCGGCTGACGCACTCCACGCCGGCCGAGAGATAGACGTCACCCTCGCCCGCCTTGATGGCGTGGAACGCCATCCGCGTGCTCTGCAGCGAGGAGGAGCAGTACCGGGTGATGGTGGTCCCTGGCAGCGAGTCGTATCCGAGCATCACCGCAACCACGCGGGCCATGTTGAAGCCCTGCTCGCCGCCGGGCAGGCCACAGCCGAGGATGAGATCCTCGATGTCGGCCGGGTCGAGCTGGGGCACCTTGGCGAGCGCCGCTGTGACCATCTGCACCACGAGGTCGTCCGGCCGGATCGTGGTGAGTGAACCCTTGAACGCCCGTCCGATCGGTGAGCGAGCGGTCGCTACGACGACTGCCTCTGGCATGACGGCTCCCTGCAGAGTCTGGTGGTTGACTCAACAGTAACCGCGGTACTGCTGTTCCGCTAAGCCGCCCGGACACCGGCCAGCCAGGGCTGCGGCTCAGGCGGCAGGCGTGCTCGCGGGCTCGGTCGCGAGCACGTGGGGCATGTCCGCCTCGACCGAGTTCCACCGCCTCGTGCGGCACCAGAGCACCAGGCCAGCCAGGGCCAGGATCATCACTATCGGCTCGACCCTGGTGACAAGGGTCCCTTCGATGTCGGCGAGCACGGTGCCGAGCAACTTGCTCTGGCCGAAGCCGAGGCCCGGCATGTCGGCGATCGTCAGCGCGCTGAGCCAGGCCAGCGCCAGCCAGTCGAGCCGCGAGGCCGGGAACAGCACGAGCACACAGATGGCCATGATGCTGTACCAGGCGTACTGATGCGGCCACACGAGCAGCCAGGCCAGGCTGAGAGCGAGGGCCGCCCGCACCGCTGGCCGGTTGCCGAATCCCTCAGGCAGCCGCCGAAGCGCGAGCCAGGTCACCGGGACAAGCAGTACAGCCGCCGTTGGCACCACAAAGTGCAGCGGGATGCCGACGTTCACGAAAATGAGCTTGTAAAAGCCCCAGCCCAGCCCGGTGCTGGCCCTGAGGGTGAGAGCCTTGATCGCATACTTTCCGGCCAGGCCGTACGAGGGGACTAGCACGGCCAGTGCCCCGGCCGCGGCCGCCGCCAGTTGACGGGGCTGCCGCCACAGCGACCAGACGATGGCCAACCCGAACAGTGCGTAGTCGGCCTTGATGTCGGCGGCCGCGCCGATGCAGACGCCGGCCGCCACGGCCGCGAGCATGGGCCGCTGCAGGCCTCGCCGGTCCAGGATGAGCAGGCCGGCTACGCCCAGCGCCGCCGACAGCACGTCGAGGTGACCGCCCGCGATCGCGCTCCAGATGATCAGCGGGTTCGCGGTCCACAGCAGATGAGCCCGCACCCTCGCGGCCCGGTTGCCGCGGAACAGGCGATCGGCGGCATACGCGAGGGCAGCGAACGCGATCACGTTGCCCAGCTTCAGCCAGAAGGCCGTCCTGGCCAGCGAGGTACCGCCCAGGCGGGCCGCGAGGTACTGCTCGCCGGTCGCAAGCGGCCCGTAGACGCTGACGGTGTGCTGCCAGTCGGCCGGAATCCCCGCGGTGTGCGTGAGCAGGAAGAACCTGTAGGGGGTCATCGTGTACGGGTTGTGGCCGACCATCACGATGTGCCCGTAGACCGCGTAGTCCAGCGGGTCGGTGGTGCCGATCGGCGGCAGGACGGCAAGCGCGGCGATGGCCAGGGCCGCCAGCACCAGGATCGCCCGCAGCGGGACGGGCCTGCCCCGGCGGGCCGCGATCAGCCCGGCGACTACGCCGGCCGTACCCAGGGCACCGGCAATCCACAGCGGCCAGATCACGTCGTGGGACGGGACGTAAACGTGCAGTCCCCACGGCCAGCCGCCGGCCGGCATGGGCAGCAGCGGCGGCATCCAGCTGGCGCGCAGCAACCCGGCCGCGATGAAGACGGCCAGGGCAGCGGCTATGCCGGCGAAGGCCAGCCAGCCGAGCAGCCCGCTGCCGCCCGACGATGCGGCGGCCGGCTCGGACTGAGCGGACTGGCTGGCAGTTGTCGTAGGGGAATTGCTCACTCTGATCTCAGAAGTTAGAGCCGACCGTTCAACGCTCACGGCGCGAATTTCCGTACAAGCATATGAAAGCCGATGCCCGGCTGGAGCACGGTTACCCCTAGCCGCGCCGGCTCCCTCGCTGAACGGCATGCCCAGGTAGGACAAGGCGTGCCAGAGTACCTCCAGATGGGGACTGGCGCCGGCGCCCGCAGACGTGGGATAGCGTCGGTGACCTAGGCAGGGGTGGCACGCGGGCGACGGCGCGCAGGCTGATCGCCCGGCAGGAGCGCGGTCCGGCAGGAGAGTGGCCCGGCAGGAGAGTGGCCCGGCAGTTGAGGCGGCAAGAGATGCAAGTTCACGAGTCACTGATCGAGCTATTCGGGAATACTCCGCTTGTCCGGCTCCGCAAGGTCACCAGGCCGCTCTACGCGGACGGGCCAGGCCCGGCCGTCCTGGCCAAGGTGGAGTACTTCAACCCCGGCGGCTCGGTCAAGGACCGGATCGCGCTGCGGATGGTGGAGGCGGCCGAGCGGTCGGGCGAGTTGGAGCCAGGCGGCACGATCGTCGAGCCGACGTCTGGCAACACCGGCATCGGGCTGGCCATAGTCGCCCAGGAGAAGGGCTACAAGTGCCTGTTCGTGTGCCCGGACAAGGTCGCTCAGGACAAGATCGCCGTACTGCGGGCCTACGGCGCCGAGGTGGTCGTCTGCCCGACCACCGTTTCCCCTGACCATCCGGATTCGTACTATTCGGTTTCGGATCGGCTGGCCACGACGACGCCGGGCGGATGGAAGCCCAACCAGTACGCCAACATGGAGAACCCGGCTTCGCACTACTGCTCGACCGGCCCGGAGATCTGGGAGCAGACCGACGGCCGGGTCACGCACTTCGTCGCGGGCATCGGCACCGGGGGCACGATCTCCGGAACCGGCAGGTACCTGAAGGAGATCTCCGGCGGGCGCGTCCAGGTCATCGGGGCCGATCCTGAGGGGTCGGTGTACTCCGGCGGTACCGGCCGCCCGTACCTGGTCGAGGGCGTGGGCGAGGACATCTGGCCCGACACCTATGACAAGAGCATCTGCGACGAGATCATCGCGGTCAGCGATGCCGATTCGTTTCTCATGACCCGCCGGCTGGCCAGGGAGGAGGCCCTGCTGACCGGCGGTTCGTGCGGCATGGCCGTGGTCGCCGCCTTGCAGGTGGCGAGCAAGGCCGGGCCCGATGACGTGATCGTGGTACTGCTGCCCGACGGCGGCCGTGGTTACCTGTCCAAGATCTTCAACGACGAGTGGATGGCCGACTACGGCTTCCTGACCTCCGAGACGGCCGAGCCGAGGGTCGGCCAGGTCCTGGAGGCCAAGGCCGGGCCGCTGCCCCCGTTCGTGCACGCCCACCCGAGCGACACCGTCCGCACCGTGATCTCGGCCCTGCGCGAGTTCGACGTCTCGCAACTGCCGGTCCTGTCGGCCGAGCCGCCGGTTATGGCGGCTGAGGTCGTCGGCTCGATCGTCGAGCACGACCTGCTCGACGCGCTCGTGGCCGGGCACGCCGCCCCCGACGACAAGGTGGCGGGCCTGATGTCGCCGCCGCTGCCGCTCGTCGGTTCGGGGGAGCCGGTCAGCATCGCGGTCGCTGCCCTCGAGCGGGCCGGCGCCGCCGTGGTCCTGGTCGACGGCAAGCCGGCGGGCGTGATCACCCGCCAGGACGTCCTGACATTCCTGTCGAGCCAGTCCGGCTAAGGGACTGGCGGGCGGGGCGGCCGACCTCGTTCCCAATAGAATTAACCGCCTCACGAGGAACCCGCAGCACCACCAGACTCCCGGCGCAAAGGGGCGCGACCACATGCAGCAGCACGGATTCGAGACGCTCGCGATCCACGCCGGCCAGGACCCGGACCCGGTCACCGGTGCCGTCGTCCCGCCGATCTACCAGGCGTCCACGTATAAGCAGGACGGCGTGGGCGGCCTGCGAGGTAAGGAGCTCGGCGACGCGGCGCGCTGGATCGAGGGTTACGAGTACTCGCGGACCGCGAACCCGACCAGGAACGCTCTCGAGGAGTGCCTGCTCGCCCTGGAGGGCGGGGCGCGGTGCCTGGCGTTCGCGTCGGGGATTGCCGCCTCAGACTGCCTGATCCGGGTGCTGTGCCAGCCTGGCGACCACGTGCTGATCCCGCACGATGCCTACGGCGGCACGTTCCGCCTGTTCGACAAGGTGCTGACCGGATGGAACATCAGCTACCGCCCGGTGGCGATGTCCGATCCGGGGGCCGTGCGGGCGGCGCTGGCGGATCGGCCGGCCGGCCTGGTATGGGTCGAGACGCCCACCAATCCCCTGCTGGCCATCGCCGACATCGCGGCGCTGGCTCAGGTCGCCCACGCCGCCGGGTCGATGCTGGTCGTGGATAACACGTTTGCCTCGCCGTACCTGCAGCAGCCACTCGCGCTCGGCGCGGACGCGGTCGTGCACTCCACCACCAAGTACATTGGCGGGCACTCGGACGTCGTCGGCGGCGCGGTCGTGCTGGCCGACCCTGACCTGGCCGGGAAGCTGGCCTTCCTGCAGAACGCCACCGGTGCGGTTCCCGGGCCGTTCGACG
>JASHUE010000440.1:0-9388 GCA_030040195.1 Streptosporangiaceae bacterium
AGCCTTGTCGATGTAGTCCAGCGACTGCTGCAGATCGATGATGTAGATGCCGTTGCGCTCGGTGAAGATGAAGCGCTTCATCTTGGGGTTCCAGCGCCTGGTCTGGTGGCCGAAGTGAACGCCGCTCTCCAAAAGCTGGCGCATGGTGACGACCGGTGCCATCCCGGTGTCCCCTTCCTGTTCGTGGCCAGCCGCCGTAGGGCGGGCGGGCCGATTCCGGTTCCGTGATCCTGGCGCCCGTACGCCCTCGCCGCGAGAGTTCTCCCGCGGACCGGTGAGGGACGTTCCGCGCTGACCAGCTGCGGGCAGCGCAGCGGGCGGGCGCGCGAAGTCAGCTCCGCAACAGCGCATGCTCACGCCGCCCTGTTAAGGAGCCGTTTGGCAAGTCTACATGCCAGGGCCAGCCGCCGAGGTCCCGGCGTCAGGTCCGGATTTGGGCGCTATGCCTGCTCGGGGGGACGACCCCCCGGACCCCCCGCGCTTCGCAGATGCAGTGCCTGCTCGGGGGGACGAACCCCCTGGGCTTCGCGATGCTAGGCCCGCGGATGCGCCTGGCGGTAGGCCGCGACAAGGCGATCGACGCTGACGTGGGTGTAGATCTGTGTCGTGGACAACGAGGCGTGACCGAGTATTTCCTGGACGCTGCGCAGGTCAGCGCCGCCCTCGAGCAGGTGCGTGGCCGCGGTATGTCGCAGGCCGTGCGGGCCGGTGTCGGGTACCCCGGCCGCGGCGAGCCGGATGTGCACAATCCGCCGAACCGTCCTCGGGTCGATCCGTCCGCCCATGACGCCGATGAACACCGCACTGCCCGACCGGGCGCTGGCGAAGGCCGCGCGGCCGGCCGCCAGCCAGGCGTCCACGGCCCTGATGGCCGGGATGCCGACCGGGACCATCCGCTCCTTCGCGCCCTTTCCGAGTACCCGGACGGTGCGGCGGCCGCGATCAAGGTCGTCCAGGTCGAGCCCGCACAGCTCGCTCACCCGAATCCCCGACGCGTAGAGCAATTCCATGATCGCCGCATCCCTGAGTTCGACGGCAGCCCCGGCCGGCCCGGCGGCCCGGGTGGGGCCGTCAAGCACGGTCAGCATCTGCGCCTGACCCAGCACCTGAGGCAGCCGCTTGCTCACCTTCGGCGAGCCCAGCTGTGCGCCGGGGTCGGCGGCAAGCCAGCCCCGGCGGCACGCGAACGCGGTGAAGGCCCGGACGGCCGCCGCCCGGCGGGCAACGGTCGCCCTGGCGTGGCCAGCCCTGTGCTCCTCGGCCAGCCACGCCCGAAGCTCACGGATGTCCAGGCCGCCGATCTCGCGGCGTCCCTGCCCGGCCGCGTGTGCGAGCAGTGCGCCGACGTCGCCGCAATAGGCGCGCACCGTGTGCGCGGACAGGCCGCGCTCGGCGGCCAGATGCCGGGCGAAGGCCGCAAGCGCCTGGCTGAACTCCTCCGGCAGACCGGGTGCCTGGCCACCGGGCTCGCCGGCCGGACCGGCGTGCTTCTGATCCGGGGCGCCCATACCGCCAGTGTGCGCTACGGCGGGCATGAAAGCGGTGAACCCAGACCCTGGCGGGCCGAATCAGGTGGACGGGCCGTACGAATGGCACGCAAAGGCGCGGCTGTTGTAATCAGGCGGCCGGGACGCAGGCCGGCGGATCCGGCGCGGACTCGGCCGGCGGATCCGGCGCGGACTCGGCCGGCGGCTCACTCGACGGTAACGCTCTTGGCCAGGTTCCTCGGCTTGTCGACGTCGTTCCCGAGTGCGACCGCGGCGTGGTAGGCCAGCAGTTGCAATGGCACCGACAGCAAGATCGGATCCAGTTCAGGCTCATTGCGCGGGACCACGAGGAAGTCGTCGGTCACCCGGCTCGCGACCGCCGAGTGACCGATCACCAGCACGCGGCCCTGCCGGGCGCGGATCTCGCCGAGAGTGCCGAGGTTCTTCTCCAGCAGCTCGTCCTCCGGCAGGACCGCCACGGTCGGCAGCGCGGGGCCGACCAGCGCGAGCGGCCCGTGCTTGAGCTCGCTTGCCGGGTAAGCCTCGGCGTGCAGGTAGGACACTTCCTTGAGCTTCTGCGCGCCTTCCCTGGCCACCGGCCAGCCGCGAACCCGCCCGATGAAGAACATGCCCGGGTACTCGGCGAAGTCCTTGGCCACGGCCGAGATCTCCTCCTCCATGGCCAGGATCTCGGCGATCTGGCCGGGCAGTTGCCGCAAGCCCGCGACGATTCGCTGCCCGTCAGCGGGCGAGAGATCACGTATGCGGGCCAGGTGCAGGGCCAGGAGCGCGAACACGGTGACGGTCGCCGTGAAGGTCTTGGTCGAGGTGACCGACACCTCGGGGCCCGCGTGCAGGTAGACGCCGCCTTCGCATTCCCTGGCGATCGTGCTGCCCACCGTGTTGATGACGCCGATCGCGCGCCCGCCCTTGCGCTTGACCTCCTGCACCGCGGCCAGGGTGTCATAGGTCTCCCCCGACTGGCTCACCGCGATGTAGAGCGTTCCCTCCTCGATCACCGGACTGCGGTAGCGGAACTCTGAGGCCGGCTCGGCGTCGGCCGGGACCCTGGCCAGCTCCTCGATGAGCTGGGCACCCAGCAGTCCGGAGTAGTAGGCCGACCCGCAGCCGAGGATCTTGACCCGCCGGATTGCCCTGGCTTCCCGCGGGTCCATATTCAGCCCGCCCAGGTGCGCGGTCGCGAACCGGTCGTCAAGCCGTCCCCGCAGCACGCGCTCGACGACCTGCGGCTGCTCGTGGATCTCCTTGTGCATGAAGTGGGCGTGCCCGTCGGCGTCGTAGCTGGCCGCATCGGCGTCGATCACAGCGGCCTGTTTGGTGGTGCGGCGCGCGTCCAGGGTCGAGGTCCTGAACCCATCGGCCTTGATGGTGGCGATCTCCCCGTCGTCCAGGTGGACGACCTGGCGCGTATACCTGACCAGCGCCACCACGTCCGAGGCGGCGAACATCTCCTTGTCGCCGATACCGAGCAGCACCGGGCTGCCGTTGCGTGCCACCACGATCCGGTCGGGGCTGCGGGTGTCGATGACCGCGAGCCCATAGGTGCCGACGACCTGCTTCAGCGCGAGCCGGACGGCCTCCTCCAGGTCGCCGTCGGGACCGGCGGCGATCAAGTGCGCGACCAGTTCGCTGTCGGTCTCGGAGGCGAACTGCGCGCCCGCGGCGGCGAGCTTGGCCCGCAACTCGTCGGCGTTCTCGATGATGCCGTTGTGGACGATCGCTATCGGGCCGCATGCGTGCGGGTGAGCGTTCTCATCGCTCGGCTCGCCGTGCGTGGCCCACCGGGTATGGCCGATGCCAGGGCTGCCCTTGACCCGGGCCGGGACGTCGGCCGCCAGCTCCGCGACCCTGCCCTTCGCTTTGCGCACCCGCAGGTCGCCGCTCCGGCCGATGACGGCGATCCCAGCCGAGTCATAGCCTCGGTACTCCAGCCGGGCCAGGCCCTCGAGCAGGACCGGAACGCTATCCCTGGCGCCGACGTAAGCCACGATTCCGCACACGAGCGTCCCGCCTTCTCCCTGGCCCGGACCACTGCGCGGCCCTGGACCTTGCCGGGGCCGCCCGCCTGCACGCAGGGCGGCCAGGTCCTGTCGTTCGACGCCGCTTAGCCGTAAATAATCCTGCGCAGCTGGCGCAGCGACAGCTCAGGCGGCGCGTACCTGCGCTGCGGCATCTCCGCCGCAATGCGGGCAAATACCTGATCATTGGTCAGCCCGCGTCCCTTTAGCTCACGATGCCTGCGGCGGACGAAATCGGGCGGCGCCTCGGAGAAGTACCCGAGGACGTCGGCGATCACACGAGCAGCCTCGGGCGGTGTCAGCGGGCAGCTCTGGACGAGGTAATCGACGAGCTCCGCGGGCGGTTCCGGCCTCGGCATGCGGCAATCATGCCCGGACTGGAGTTCCTCAGCAACATTTCTGCCCGATTTCGGGCAGGAATCAAGCACTAGCGAGGCTAGACCGCTCACTTTCATGAGAACGGCCCAGGTTCGACCTGCGCCGCCGGGAGACGCAGCTCCGGACCCGCCCCGTTCCTTGAAAAGATCACTTTGAGCGGAGTCGACGTGTGCCCGCGGCCGGGCTAGCGCTGGCTGGCGATGTCTCCGGACGGCATCCGGGCCAGCTGGCCGCCGGGACCACCACCCGGCGTGGCGGGTGGGTGCGCTGCGGCAGCTGACGGCATCCCGCCCGGCGCCCCTCGAGGTGGCTGCGGCGCCCGAGGCGGCTCCGGCGGCTCTATCCTGGCCACGGCCTTGTCGTAGGCCTCCACCACCCTGGCTACCTCCGCCTCCGGATCACGGAACCAGTTGGTCGACCAGAGCCGGTGGTAGCTCCAGCCCAGCCGCTGCAGGTGCTCGCCCCGCAGCCGGTCCCTGTCCCGCACGCTGCCCGACTTCCGGTACGACGCGCCATCGGCCTCAATGGCCAGCACCATCCGCCCTGGGTCCTGCGGGTGAGTTGCCGCGAAGTCCACCCGGTAGCCGCCGACGCCGTAGCGCGGCACCACCGTGATTCCGCGCGCCGCCAGCCGGTCCCGCACGTCCTGCTCGAACGAGTCGAGCTTGGCCGCGCCGGTCGCCTGCGGCGCGCTGCCACCCGAGCTGGCATAGTCCAGGTAGTCAGCCAGCATTCGCGCCCCGGCCTTGGTGACCCGCTCGGGGTCGACGTCGTGGCCGGAGAACGAGCTGACCAGGGTGAGGCGGTGCTTGGCCCTGGTAGCCGCCACGTTCAGCCGTCGTTCGCCCCCATCGCGCAGGAGCGGTCCCCACTGGTAGCGCATCCGCCCATCCGGATGCTTGCCGTACCCGACAGTGACGATGATCGCGTCGCGCTCGTCTCCCTGCACCCGCTCGAGGTTCTTCACGAAGAACGGCTCAGCGCCGTCGTCGGCGAAGAACGGCTCAAGTCGCTCGGCCTCATCCTCGTCCAGCCGGGCCAGCGCTTCGCGCAGCGCGGCATCTATCCGCTCCGCGTGCTTGATGCCGAGCGCGATGACCCCAAGCGACTCATCGGGGTATTCGCGGGCGTGCTCGAGAACTAGGTCGACGACCTTATGCACCTCTGCGGTGACCGACACCTCCTGGCCGGCCCCTGACCCCTGCGCGACCACCACGTGACGCAGGCAGTCTCCCCTGAAGACGCCGGGGAAGGTGGTGAGCGCGCCACCGTAGATCCGGCTGTTGGAGAAGGCGACCAGCCGTTCGTCCCGGCTGCGGTAGTGCCAGGCCAGCGGCGCGGTCGGGAGCAGCGGCCGGAGTGCGTCCAGCACCGACTCGAAGCCGACGCCGAACGAGACGAGGCTCTCGTCCTCCTCGGCGGTCTCGTCGTCTGGCTCGCTGACTCGAGTGAAGAAGTTCGTCGGCGGCAGCTGCCTGTCGTCCCCGGCCACGACGATCTGATGGCCGCGCATGATGGCAGGAATCGCGTCGGCGGGAACGATCTGGCTGGCCTCGTCGAAGATGACCACGTCGAACAAGCGGACCGCCGGGAGCACCTGGCTGACCATCAGCGGCGACATGGCCCAGCACGGCTTGATCGCGAACAGGACGTCGCTGGCCTGGTCGAGAAGCCGGCGCAGCGGAAGATGGCCGCGCCGCAGGGCGGCCTGCTTGCGGATCACCCGCGCCTGCAGCGGGTGCCGGTCACAGGCCTCGGTTAGCGCCTCCGCCCACGCGCGCTGAACGCGGGTCGCGTTCGCCTTGAGGTGCTGCACGTCATGGGTGCGGAAGTCGTGCGCGATCTCGTCCAGCGCCATTCCGGCGTCAGCGGCATACCGGGTGTCGCGCACCCTGACCTGGTCCAGGACGGAGGAGTACCAGGAGTGGTCGAAGGCGGCAGCAGCCATGTCCGGCCCGGCTTCGCGACAAGCAAGGTCGTCGAGCAACGGGCCAAGCCCGAGATCGTCAAACCGGGTTCCGAGCTCATACAGCCGCGGCAGCTTCCACGGCGTTTCCTGATCAGCGACGAGCCGGCCGAGCACCGGCTCGGGTTCTGCCCCGAGCCTGACGACCGATCGCAAGGCGTTCAGCTGACGCTCGCACTGCTCGTGTACACCCTCGACCTCGTCCAGCGCTGCGGGCAGCCGCGGTGTGCCGTTATCGGTGCGCAGCTCGCGCCACTGAGCTTGCACCACCGAGGCGGCCGCCAGCGCGTCGGCGAGCTGTTCCCACGACGTGTCGTCGCCGGCGACGACCAGCGACCGGGCTTGCTTGCGCAGCGCCCGGCGCTCCATGAAGCTGACTCCGGCCGCGCCGCCCGCGGCTGCGGCGAGCCGGTCCACGTCCGTCGCGTAGACGCCGGGCGCGAAGGTCTGCAGGGACGCTCGCACGGCGGCGAACAGCTGCATCCGGCTCAGCCGGTCCTGATAGGACTGTGGTAGCCGCAACCCCGTCTCGGCGCACGCCTGTTCGAGGCGCTGCGCCTGCATCGGCAGGCCGCGCGTGGCGATGCGGACCGCGAGCTCGCACGCCTGCTGGGCTTCGTCCCTGGTCCGCAGGATCGCACCGAACCAGGGCGTGCTGGCCGGCCGGAGCGTGAACCCGCCCAGGTGCGCGAATTCGCGCAGCTCGTCGCGGATCCGGTCGGCGCGCTCCCGGCTGATTCGCTCGGGAGCGCTGATGCGGACCTGCGTTCTCGCGGACTTCGGGATGCCGAGCAGGGCGGACTGCACCTGAAACGGCGTGACGCCCCAGGGCTGATGCACTTGGTGCAACGCGGACGCATGCCGGGCGAGCCGGCGTTGCCGGTCGGTCAGCCGCCGGTGCAGGTCATCAACGTCCGGCTCGGCCGTGCTTTGCGACTGCTCCAAGGTGTCGCCCAGGTCGCGGCAAATGCGCATCCGATCCCTGGTCCCATCGTGGATATCGAGCACCGTGCCGCCAAGCTGGACGTTCTTGAGCCGGGACAGCACCGCGTCGATGGCAGCGCGTTTCTCGGCCACGAACAGGACCTTCCGGCCGCGCGTCACCAGGGCGGCGATGAGGTTAGCGATGGTCTGGCTCTTGCCCGTGCCGGGCGGACCGTGGATGACAAGACTCCGGCCGGACAGCACCGTGTTGATCGCCTTGCGCTGGGAAGAGTCCGCGTCCAGTACCGAATAGTCCTGCTCGGGCAGGTCGAGCATCGGTTCGCTGCCCTCGTCCGCGCCGAGTATCTCCTGCGCGTCCGGGTCCCCGGCGATCGCCGCCACAACGTCGCTGTCGTTCAGCACGTCGCCGGCCGCCTGGAGGTCACGCACCATTGGCAGCTTCGCGTACGTGAAGGTGCCGATGACGCGCCGCTCGATGATCTCGAAGCCGGGGATCTCGGCGGCCTCCGCAGCCTTGATGAGCATCCTGCCGATGGCGTCTGGCGACTCGTCCGCCAGTTCCTCCGTCGCGGCGCCGAACGCGGTGGCCAGCTTGTTCAGCAGCACCGGGTTGACTTCGGTGTCATCGTCCAAGACCAGCTCGAAGTCGTCATGCCTGGCTCTCGTCGGTACGATCGTCAAGCCCCGCAGCAGTACTGGCGCGGCCGGCTCCAGGAACAGCTCGTCCCATCTCGCCAGCCCCGTGCCAAGGTACCCGGCCCGGATTCCGCGCTCTTCGAGCAGTTCCGTCGACCTGCGGTAAATCGCCTGGACTCGCCGGATCGCATCGGCCCGCAGGTCGACGTCGGTGAACAGGCGGGTGACCCGGATCGACCCGGAGCGCAGGAACTTGGCCAGCGCCTCGGCGTCGGCCTTGCCCAGGTCTAGCGTTCCTGCCCTGCGGTCCTTGTAGTACAAGAGTGTGTTCCGGCCGCCCAAGTCGGTGAGCGCAGCGATCCAGCTGTCCTGCGCGGCCGCGATGAGCTGACGCCGCCGGGCTTCCCGCTCGCCGTTTGCCTCGCTTGGCTCGCACTCGTCATCGTCGGGTTCGTCAGGCAGCCCGTAGCGATCCTGATCGGTCATGCGCGTCCTCCACCGCAACCCAGGGAACCCGACGCCTGGCGGCAACACCGGGACCTGACTGCTCCGCCACAACACCGGGGAACGCCAGGTGCCCAGATTTGGGCGGCTTATTCCGGCCGGCTTGCTTGCTGGGAGCGCGCCGCCTGAGCACGCCGATGCTGGCCAGCGGGCGGTGACTGCGCATGCGGGGGCAGCGGGTCTGTCAGCAGCACGGACGGCACAATTCGTTGGCCTCTGCCGCGTATTCGTGCCATGGTGACGGGCTGTGGATTTCCAGCGCCGACGTCCGTCAGCTCAGAGTCTGGCCTGGGTCGAGACCATGCTCGGAGACACCGCGCGCGTCGTCGCCTGGCAGCGCTTGACCGGCGGCATTATGTCAGCTGTCCACCGGCTGACCGTCGAGTCCGGCGGGCAGCGGCACCTGGTGGTCCTGCGACAGTACGAGGCCGCTCCGCTGGCAAGGCTCGTCGAGAAGGAGTCCCGGATCCTGCGGGCCGTTCGCGGCCTGGGTCTGACCGCACCGGAACTCGTGGCCGAGTCCGGGGACGGCGCGGAGACCGACGGACACCCGTCGATCCTCATGACCCAGCTGCCCGGCCGGGTATGCCTGACGCCCGCCGATCCTGGGGACTGGCTCGGGCAGCTGGCCCGGATGGCCGCCCGGATCCACGACGCGCCGGTGGCAGCCCCGGCGTTCCAGCGCTGGATCAAGGCGGACGAGCTGACGGTCCCGGCATCAGCAACCCGGCCACAGGTGTGGCGGGCGATGATCGCGACGCTTCGCCACCGCGCCACTCGATCGCCCCGCTGCTTCATTCACCGTGACTTCCAGCATTTCAACATCTTGTGGAGACGCGGCCGACTCACAGGAACCGTCGACTGGGTCATGGCCTCGACCGGGCCGCCCGACATCGACGTCGGGCATTGCCGACTCAACCTGGCCGTGCTGTTCGGCGCGGGCTGGGCCGAGAGGTTCCGGCTGGCGTACGAGGCCGAGGCGGGCCGCGCCGTCGACCCGTGGTGGGACTTGCACGCCCTGGCCTCGTACAACGACAGCTGGCCGAGGTTCATCCCGATCCAGGTAGCAGGCCGCGCCTCCGTCGACACCGCGGGCATGACGGCTCGCGTCGAGGACTTGCTGGCGGCAACGCTCAGCCGGCTGTAGCGATCGCCTCCGTGGTGCAGCCTCCCGGCGTGGCCCCGCGGGTAGCCGTAACTCAGCCCGCCGGCCAGCACCGCCACAGTCAGGCCGTCACCCGCGAGCACACCGCGGTGCGGGCTCGCGCCGATGCCGAACGCGCCGCCAGATATCACGAAGTACCAACCAGCGCTCACGGCGACACGGCAGACGCTACGCACATCGCACCGCCGATGGAACTCAGATCGAGCGGACAGCGGATAACAAGCGAAACTCACTACGGCCCCAGGCGAGAGGCTGAGCATTGATCGAG
>JASHUE010000441.1:0-4413 GCA_030040195.1 Streptosporangiaceae bacterium
GGGCGGTAAGGTGCCCGCCGACGCCGAGCGCCGCCCCGAGGTCACGCGCGAGTGCGCGGATGTACGTGCCGCTGGAGCACCGCACCCGCACGTCCACGTCCACAAGGTCGCCCGCGCGCCTGACCGCGTCGACCGTGAACGCGCTCACGGTCACCGGCCGCGCCGCCAGCTCCGGCGCCGCGCCGGCGCGCGCGAGCCGGTAGGACCGCTGCCCCGCCACCTTGATCGCGCTCACCCCCGGCGGAACCTGCTGGATCTCCCCGGTCAGGCTGCTCACCGCACGCTGCAGCCCGTCCTCGCTGACATTTATGGCGGGAACGAAGCCGATGACGGCGCCCTCGGCATCGTCGGTATCGGTTGCCTGACCGAGCCGGATCGTCCCGGTGTACTCCTTCTCCGTCAGCGCGAGATGCCCGAGCAGCCTGGTCGCCTTCTCCACGCCGACGATCAGTACGCCGGTCGCCATCGGGTCGAGCGTGCCCGCGTGGCCGACCCGCCGCGTCCCGGCGAGCTTGCGGATCTTCGCGACCACGTCGTGGGAGGTCCAGCCCTCCGGCTTATCGACGATGATCAGCCCGCTCTCGGCCGTCACTGAGCGTCCAGGAGTTGTCGTAGCGCGGAGATGGCCGCATCCGGGCCACCGAGGGCGGAGAAACCGGCGGCCCGGATGTGGCCGCCTCCGCCCAGGGCAGTGCAGGCCGCCGCGACATCAACGAGTGACTTCGACCGGACTGAAGCCTGCCAGACACCCTCATCGTCTTCCTTCAGCACGACCGCTACCTCGGCTTCGGCGGTGCGACGGATCACGTCGATGACGGACTCGGCCGCGTCTAGCGGCAGGTTGCCCGCCTGCTTGCGGTCATCCCTGGTGACTGTTGTCCACACGAGCCCGAGGCCGGCGGCTGACGCGGGGTCGAGCACAGCCCGATCGAGCGATGCGGCCAGCATGCGGAGGTAGCCGAACGGCGCGGTGTCGTAGAGGTGGCGGGACACCACCCCGGGATCGATGCCGGTCGCGATCAGGCGGGCGGCTAGCTCGTGCACGGCCGGGGTGGTGGAAGAAAACTTGAACGACCCGGTGTCGGTGACCAGGCCCGCGTAGAGCCCGAGCGCCACGTCGGCGGTCAGCGGGATGCCCAGCCGGTCGACCAGGGCCGCGCCGACTACGGCGGTCGCCGCCGCGGATGGGTCCACGAGGTTGATCGTGCCGAACCGCGTGTTCGACGCATGATGGTCGAGCACGATCAGCTCGGCCGCGGCCTCGGCCGGTCCGGCCAGCAGGCCGAGCCGGTCGGCGCTGGCCGCGTCGAACGTCATCATCACGGCCGGGCGGGCCGGGTAATGGGCGGGCGGGCTCAGCAACGGGATGCCCGGCAGGAACCGGAGGATGTCCGGGACCGCGAACGGGTCATCCCCGAACGAGGCGACAACGTCGACCGGCCCGCCCGGGCGGCTGCTCAGCGCGGTTGCGATGGCCAGCATCGAGCCCAGGGCATCCGCGTCGGGGCGGACGTGGCAGGCTAGGCAGACCTGGTCGGCAGCGTCGAGGACCTTGACGGCTCGGGCCCAGTCAGCCTCGGCCACCGCTCCTCCGGCAGTCGTCACGGCCGTGCGCTTCTCCCCCCGTTGCCAGCCCGGCCCGGATAGTTCCCCAGCGGCCCTGTCGCCACGTCATCGTCGTCCAGATCGTCGTCGTCCGGATCGTCGTCAAACTGGTCGTCGACTAGGTCATTGCCCTCAGAATCGTCCTCGTCCACGCGGTTCGCGGGCTGGCGGTACGGGTCAGCGTCACCTGCGTGCACCGCATCGGCACGTACGGCCGCGACCTCAGCGTCGGCCTGCCTGGCCTTGGCCACGAGGTCCTCGATAGCGCGCGCGTTATCGGGCACCTTGTCCTCGACGAAGGTGATCGAGGGCGTGTGCTTGATCCCGGTCTGCCTGCCGACCTCGGACCGAATCAGGCCGGTCGCGCTGGCCAGCGCCGCGGCGGTGCCCGCCACTTCCTCCGGTGACCCGTACACCGTGTAGTACACGGTGGCCTCGCGTAGGTCACCGGTGACGCGAGCCTCGGTCACGGTCACGAATCCGAGCCGGGGGTCCTTGATCCGGCGCTCCAGCATCTCCGCGACGATCTCCGCGATCCGGTCGCCAAGCTTGTTTGCCCTCGTGCGGGGGGTTCCGGGGGGTCGTCCCCCCGAGCCCGCAGCAGCCTGGTTCATGGCGTCACTCCCCCTCGTCGGTGTGCAGCCGCTGGCGTGCGGCCAGCAGCTCGATCTCGGGGCGCTCCGCGACGAAGCGCTCGCATGCCTCAAGCACCTGCATGGCATTCGCCGCGGTCGAGCTGACCACCGCGATGCCGATCTCGGCCCGGCGGTACAGGTCGAGACACCCCGTCTCGCCGACGGCTACGCCGGGGAACCGGCGGTGCACCTCGGCGATGAGGGGCCTGACCACCGAGCGTTTCTGCTTCAGCGACCGGACGTCGCCCAGCAGCACGTCCAGGGTCAGGGCGCCCACGTACACGCCAGCCTCGATCTGCGCTCGCTCGCCGGGCCGGCGGGCCCGGCGAGCCGTTCGGCCCCGGTCAGGTCCGCGGCTTCTCCCGCAGCTCGAATGTCTCGATCACGTCGCCGACCTTGATGTCGTTGTAGCCGATGCCGATACCGCACTCGAAGCCTTCCCGGACCTCGGTAGCGTCGTCCTTGAACCGGCGCAGCGACTCCACGCTGAGGTTGTCCGAGACCACTACGCCATCGCGGATCAGTCGCGCCTTGCTGTTGCGGGTGATCGTGCCCGACCGGACGATGGACCCGGCCACGTTGCCGACCCGCGGGACCCGGAAGATCTCCCGGATCTCGGCGGTCCCGAGCTGGACCTCCTCGAAGATCGGCTTGAGCATGCCCCTGAGCGCGGCTTCGACCTCCTCGATCGCCTGGTAGATGACCGAGTAGTAGCGGATGTCCACGCCCTCGCGCTGGGCCAGCTCACCGGCCCGCCCGGCCGGCCGGACATTGAACCCGATGATCACGGCGTCGGATGCGATGGCCAGGTTCACGTCGTCCTGGGTGATCGCGCCGACACCGCGGCCGATGACGCGCAGCTGCACCTCCTCGCCGACATCCAGCTGCAGCAGCGCGTCTTCCAGCGCCTCGACCGAGCCGGACACGTCGCCCTTGATGATGAGCAGCAGCTCTTCGCGCTCGCCCGACTTCAGCGCGGACTCCAGGTCCTCCAGCGTGACCCGCGGCCGCCGCTGCGCGAACATTGCGCTGCGCTCCCTGGCCTCGCGCCGCTCGGCGATCTGCCTGGCCACCCGGTCGTCGTCGACGACCAGGAAGCTGTCGCCGGCATCGGGCACGCCGGTCAGGCCAAGGACCTCGACCGGGCGGGACGGCGGTGCCTCGCGCACCTGGTCGCCGTTCTCGTCCAGCATGGCCCGGACCCGGCCGAACGCCTCGCCACAGACGATGGAGTCGCCGACGTGGAGCGTGCCGCGCTGCACCAGGACGTCCACCACCGGGCCGCGGCCCTTGTCCAGGTGCGCCTCGATCGCGGTGCCCTGCGCCTGCTGGTTCGGGTTAGCCCGCAGGTCCAGCTCGGCGTCCGCGGTCAGGATGACGGCCTCGAGCAGCGCCTCGATGCCGGTGTTGTTGCGGGCCGACACGTCGACGAACAGGGTCTGGCCGCCGAACTCCTCCGCCACCAGGCCGTACTCGGTGAGCTGGGCCCTGACCCGCTGCGGGTCGGCGCCCTCCTTGTCGATCTTGTTCACCGCAACCACTATCGGCACGTTGGCCGCCTGAGCGTGGTTGAGCGCCTCGGTGGTCTGCGGCTTGACGCCATCGTCGGCCGCGACGACGAGGATCACCAGGTCGGTCGTCTCGGCACCGCGGGCTCGCATGGCCGTGAAGGCCTCGTGACCGGGGGTGTCGATGAAGGTGATCTTGCGCTCCTGGCCGTCCACGACGGTGTTGACCTGGTAGGCGCCGATGTGCTGGGTGATGCCGCCCGCCTCGTGCGCGACCACGTTGGTGTGCCGGATGGCATCAAGCAGCTTGGTCTTGCCGTGGTCGACGTGACCCATCACGGTGACCACCGGCGGCCTCGGAACCAGGTCGGCGTCCTCGCCCTCGTCCTCGCCGAACTCGATGTCGAAGGCCTCGAGCAGCTCCCGGTCCTCTTCCTCCGGCGAAACCACCTGCACGTTGTAGCTCAGCTCGGCGCCCAGCAACTGCAGCGTCTCGTCGTTCACCGACTGGGTGGCCGTCACCATCTCACCGAGGTGGAACAGCACCTGCACGAGCGATGCCGGGTTGACGCCGATCTTGTCCGCGAAGTCGCTCAGCGAGGCACCGCGCGACAGCCGGATGACCTGACCATTACCGCGCGGGATCTGCACGCCGCCGATCGACG
>JASHUE010000442.1:0-4243 GCA_030040195.1 Streptosporangiaceae bacterium
GCCGACGGCTGCTTGCGACCTTCAACGCCGGTTTCATCTACACCGACGGCGATAATGGCTCGGCCGACAACGGCCGCACGAACGAGCCGCTGACGGACGGCAACGCCACGCTCATCTGCTATCGCGACGGCCGGATCGCGATCGTGAAGTGGAGCGGCGGCCCGGACGTGGGGCCGGACGTAGCCTGGGCCCGCCAGAGCCTGGCCCCGATCGTCTGGAACGGAAAGCTCAACCCGCAGCTGAACGACAACCCGAACAGCCCGCAGTGGGGGTACACGCTCGGCGGCGTCGTCCGCGTCTGGCGCACCGGCGTCGGCATCGACCGACGCGGCAACCTCATCTACGTCGCCGCCGACGACCAGACCGTGATCACCCTGGCGGAGATCCTCGTGCACGTCGGCGCGGTGCGAGCGATGGAGTTCGACATCAATCCTTACTGGCACACCCTGATCACCTACACCCACGGCCCAAAGGGTCTCGTCCCGACGATGGTCGGGCCCAACCCCATGCAGCCGGTCACCCGCTACCTCGTCCCCGACGACCGCGACTTCTTCGCCGTCTACCAGCCCGTGCCCGGTCCGGTCACCGTACCGTTCAAGTAGGAATGCCGCTGGCCCCGTCCCGGTACGGCGCCCACTCGCTCAGCCGGCGGGACCCGCGGGAGGGCTCCCAGAGCATCAGGACGTCCGCGCCGAACCGTCCCGCCTCTATGTCGGCGACCATCGCGCCCGAACCCGGTCCGCGCCCTGCCGCCGTACCGGCTGGCTGAGATGGCCGAGGCCTCGGCGTAAGGCTCCGCCGAGAGACCATCCCTCATCGCCAACGGTTTGCTCGTTGTCGGCGTGCTGCTGTTCGATAGAGGCGGAGTAGTCCGATCTTGTCGTCGCCGACAAGGAGGTAATTCGCGCGCCGTGACCACGAGGCCGACAGCTTCCTCGCGCTTGGCGTGGGAGACGCTCCTTGACTTGTCCGCGACTAGGCCGGGTCCGCTGAACCGGCGCCTCGCGGCCGCCATCAGGGCGGCGGTCAGGGACGGCCGTCTCCCGCTCGGCGCCGCCCTGCCACCGAGCCGGACCTTGGCCGATGACCTGCGTGTTTCCCGGTGGACGGTGACTCAGGCCTACGGCCAGCTTGTCACCGAGGGTTACCTGACGGCGAGGACGGGATCGGCCACGCGGGTGAGCTGGTCGCCTAGGCCAGACGACGCCCACGTCGGCCGGCCGGTGAAGGCTGCCACCACCGCTCCGCCGCCGCCCGTCCGCTACGACCTCTACTCCAGTCGGTCGGACCTGAGGGCGTTCCCGCGGCGCAAATGGGTGGAGGCGATCAGGGTCGCAGCCGAAACGGCTTCTTACGATCAGCTCGACCGGGCGGAGCCAGGCGGGCACCCGCGGCTGCGAACAGTTCTGGCCGAGCACCTCAACCGCAGCCGGGGCGCGGCCGCGGAACCGGATGCGACCTCGATCTTTTCCGGCGCCGGCCAGGGCATGTCGCAGATCTCGCATGCCCTCGTGGCTTCTGGGCACCGGCTGCTCGGCATGGAAAATCCCGGCTCACCACGGCTGTGGCAGGCGGCGCGGGACGTCGGCCTCGGTCTTGTGCCGCTGCCGGTGGATGACTCGGGCCTGGTGGTCGGAGCTCTTGCGGATCATCCCGAGGTGCGGGCGGTCTGCGTCGGCGCTGCCCGCCAGGTCGCCCTCGGTGTGCCGCTCGCGCCACCCCGGCGCGCGGCCCTGCTGGACTGGGCGCGTGAGCACGACGGGCTGATCATCGAGGACGACTATGACGCCGAGTTCACCTTCGATGGCCCGGCCCTGCCAACCATCCAGGGCTCCGAGCCGGGCCGGGTCTTCCTCCTCGGGTCCATGAGCAAGACGCTCAGCCCGACGGTGAGCGTTGGGTGGGTGGTGGCGCCGCGCCGCTGGGTGCCGGCCGTCCGCGCCGAGTACGCGATCTCGGCGATGCCGACCACGCTGAACCAGCTGGCGCTTGCGCACTTCATGGAGTCTGGCGCCTACGACCGGTACCTGCGCGGGTCCCGGCAGCGGCTGCGGGCACGGCGGGTGATGCTGATGGAGGCTCTGCGGCGCAGACTGCCGCAGTGCCGGGTGGGCGGCCGCGCGTCCGGGCTCGACCTGGTGCTCGAGCTGCCGGCAGGCAGCGACGCCGACGTGATACTCGCCGAGGCGGAACGCCGGGACATGGAACTCTGCGACCTGAACGGGCTCTTCCTCGAACCGGTGCCCGCCAGCCCTCCCCGGCTCCTGCTCGGCTACGGGAACCTGAACGAGTCGGTGATTGACGAGGCAGTCGGAATCCTCGCCGACATCATCGCCAGCCACACGCCGAACGACGACCTCTCCCGCCCGCCTAGTGCGCTTGCGCGATCGCGATGAGATTGCCGCACGTGTCGTCCAGCACGGCCGTCGTCGCGCCGCCGACGTCGAGCGGTTCCTGGGTGAACCGGACGCCCAGGGCGCGCAGGCGGCTGAACTCCGCCTGCAGGTTGTCGACCGTGAACATCGCCAGCGGGATGCCGTCGTCCATCAGGGCCCGCTGAAACGGCTTGACCGCGGGGTGCGCACCGGGCTGGAGCAGCAGTTCCGGACCGTTCTCGTCCTGCGGGGACACCACAGTCAGCCAGAGGTACTTGCCGACCGGGAGCTCGGTCTTCTTGACGAAGCCGAGCACCTCCGTGTAGAAGCGCAGCGCCGCCTGCTGATCGTCGACGTAGACGCTGGTATGCCGGATCCTCACGTCTCCTCCTTCCGGCGCGCTAGCCGCCGGGCGGCCAGCCGGCCAGCGGCGCCGTGTTGATGTAGGAACTTGTACCGGCCTTCGCGCCCGTTCTCAATCAGCCCGGCCGGCTCCGGCACAATCGGGCGCTGGGAGATGTCCTCCGACGTCCAGGCATCGGCCACCGACCAAGTCGCGAGAAGGCCAGCAGCACCGGCGTTGGCTGGGCTTACGTCTGCGCGGCCGCCGGGGCGGGAGCGCTAGGGGACACCTCAGGATCCGGAGCCCGGACGGCGCGGTACCGGGAGAAGGCCGGCAGCCCGAGGCCGATGACCATCGCGCCCGCGATCGTGACCAGACCGCCGGTGAGCGCGCTGATCGTCGGCGAGGTGAGCGAGCCCAAGGCGCCTGCCTCGAAGTTTCCCAGCTGGCCGCCGCCAGCCCCCACTACGTAGTCGGCAGCGGTGACCCGGCCCCGCAGTTCCTCAGGCGTCGCTTGCTGCACGATGGTCCCGCGGAACACCACGGTGAACGTGTCCGCGGCGCCGGCGATCGCGAGCGTGGCGAGCGTCAGCCAGAGGGTCCGGGCGACTGCGAACCCGGCGAACGCGGCTCCCCAGATGGCAACCGCGAACAGCATTGCCTGGCCTTGCCGCGAGATGCGTCCGACGGGCCCGGACAGGCCCGCGCTGACCAGGCCGCCGAAGCCGATCGCAGCGGTGAACAGTCCGAGGGTCCGCGGATTGCCGCCGAACCGCTCGGCGTTGATGGCCGGGAACAGCGCGATGGGCAGGCCGAAGATCGTCGCGTTGAGGTCGGCCAGGAACGCGCCGGCCAGCACCGGCCTGCGGCCGATGAATTTGACGCCCGCCACGACCGCTCGGGGCCCCGGACGGGCGGTACCGGCCGGGCGCGGCATGGCCGGGAGCCTGGCGACTCCGTAGAACGAGCCGGCGAAGCTTACGGCGTCAATCAGGTAGCAGATGCGCAGGCCCAGGTGCGGTGTGGCCGTGGTGAGGCCGCCAAGAGCGGGGCCCACGGTCAGCATGACCTGGAAGCTGAAGCGGTACAGCGCTAGCCCGGCCGCTATCTGCTCGGCCGGGAGCAGGCTGGGAATGAACGTCCGCTTGGCCGGGGCGTTGATCGCGCTGAACGAGGCCGACGCGGCAACGAGCGCGTACAGCAGCCAGACTGACCGCAGCCCAGCAAACGCCTGGGCGGCCAGCGCCCCGGACACGACCGCGCTCGCGCTGGTGGTCACCATCACAAGCTTGCGGCGGTCCACGGCATCGGCGATGACGCCGCCGGCCATCCCGATCACGATGGTCGGGACCATCTCCGCGATGCCGATCGCGCCCACCGCGAATGGCGAGTGGGTGATGTCGTACACCTGCAACGGCACCGCGAAGAGCGTCAGCGACCCGCCGACGGCCGACAGCGCCGATCCGGCCCACAACCGCCGGAATGCCCTCGATTCGCGGAGCGGACGGGTGTCGGCGAACAGTCG
>JASHUE010000443.1:0-12989 GCA_030040195.1 Streptosporangiaceae bacterium
CGTGTCGCTGGCTGGCTGCGCGGCGGCCGTCAGCCCGGCCGACTCGGGCCGGGCGGCGCCGCGCCCGGCGAGTCCGGTGGTCATGACGGCCGCGTCGGTCGGCCACCGGGCGGAGAACGAAACCACGCGGCCTGACAGCGGAGTCGGCCCTACAGTGCCGGGTGCCCCCAATTGCCCGGTGTTTCCTGCTAATAACGTATGGAACACCAACATCTCCCGGTTGCCAGTCAGCAAGTACAGCGCAGCGTGGATGCGCAGCATGGACGCCGGTCCGGGATCGTCGCTCGATCTCCATCCGGACTTCGGGCCGAATCCGGGCGGGTACCCGTATGGCATCCCGTTCACTGTGGTGACGAACAAGACGAAGCGGGTGCGGATCAGTTTCGAGTACGCCAGCCAGAGCTATCGCGGCCTGTACCCGTTCGGTCCGAGCACGCCGATCGAGGGCGGCAGCAATTCCACCGGCGACCGGCACGCGATCATGGTGAACAAGACGACCTGCGCGCTGTATGAGCTCTGGGACGCCCGCTACTCCCCGCACGGCTCGACGGCCGGCTCGGGTGCGGAGTGGTCACTGACGTCGAACGCGCTGCGCCCGGCCGGCTGGACCTCCGCCGACGCGGCAGGCCTGCCGATCCTGCCGGGCCTGCTCAACTTCGCCGAGGTGCAGGCGGCCGTGCGAACTGGCAAGCCGATCACGCACGCAATCCGGTTCACGGCCGCAGTGACGCAAGCCGCGTACTTGTGGCCGGCCCGGCACTTCGCCAGCTCTGACACCAGCGCGGACGTGCCGCCGATGGGCGCGCGCTTCCGGCTGATGGCGAGCTTCAGCGTGGCCCGGTTCTGCCGTAACTCACAGCCGTACTGCCGCGACGCCAAGGTTGTGCTGACGGAGATGCAGGACTACGGGCTGATCCTTGCCGACAACGGCAGCAACTGGTACTTCCAGGGCAGCGCGTTCCCGCAGTGGCCGGACGCGCTGGTGACGCTGCTGAAGGGCATTCCGGCCAGGGACTTCCAGGCGGTCAACGAATCCTGCCTGATGGTGAGCCCGAACTCGGGCGAGGCCAGGGCCAGGCCGGGCTGCCCGATCGGGTGAGCCGCCACGCGAGCTAGGCGCCGGCCGCGAGTTAGGCGCCCGCTTTACCTAGGCGCCCGCCGCCGCGTAGGCCACTGCGACCTCGGCCGCGAGGGCGGCGTTGTCGGCGATGAGCCGGCGGTTAACCTCGACGCTCCGGCCGCCGCTTAGTTCTTCGACGGCCGTGAGCACCGCGGGCGTCACCGCCTGGCCAGTGATGCCGGCGGCACGGACCCGCTCCACCGCCGCGGTGATCAGCGCGTCGATGTCCAGGCTGTCGGCCGGGGGTCGCCCGAGGACGAGCCCGGAGTCCGGACTTATCTGCCAGTGCGCGTCGGCCATACGGGCTGCCTCGACGGCGTCGGCGACGGTCGCGGAGACCGGCGGCCCGCCGGCGGCGGTGAAGAACCGCGGCAGTGTGCTCGTCCGCCAGCCGATGACCGGGATGCCAAGGGTCTCCAGGAGCTCGGAGGTGGCGCTGACATCGAGGATCGACTTTGCCCCCGAGCACACGACCATCGCGGGCGTGCGCGCAAGCTGCGGGAGGTCGGCCGACACGTCAAGGCTCTCGGCGAACCCGCGATGCACGCCTCCGATGCCGCCGGTCCCCATGAACCGGATCCCGGCCAGCCGGCATACCGCGAGGGTGCCGCCTACCGTGGCGGAGCCGAGCGCGCCCTGGGTTACGGCGGCGGCCAGGTCGCGTCCGCCGACCTTGCGCGCGCCTGCGCCGGCGGAGGCGAACCGCGAAAGCTCGGCTGGGGTAAGTCCGACGCGGATCACGCCATCGAGCACGCCGACAGTGGCCGGCACCGCGCCCGCGGCCCGCACGCGCTCTTCGGACTCCAGCGCCACCTGCAGCCCGCGGCCCGCCGAGAAGCCGTGCGATACCAGGGTGGTCTCCAGCGCGACGACCGGCTGCCCGCGCCGCAGTGCCTCGGTGATCTCCGGGGTCAACAGCGGCGCGGCCGGATGCGCGGCCGTCATGGCATTGCTCCCATCTTGGCCATCGCCCGCGCGGCGGCCTGAAGGCCGAGCGCGATACCGCCGACGAGGTAGCCGGCGGCGAATGCGTCGCCCGCTCCGGTGGAGTCGACCGGGGCCGTCGGCATCGCCGGGTAATGCTGGCCGCCGGCCCGCACGCCTTCGGCGCCCAGCTTAACTATCAGCCGTTCGCTCAGCACCTCTCCGATCAGGGCGGCCTCGGCCTGATTGCCGAATATCACGTCAGGCTGCAGTGCCTCGAGCAGGTCGCGGAAGCTGGCCTGGCCGTACTCCTCGATCAAGGCGGTCGAGGACAGGTCAATGCTCAGGCGGGCCGAGCGGGCGGCGGCCATGGCTGCGCCGGCGAGCGCCGCCGTCCTGACTGGCTCGCGGGCAAAGCTGTAGGCAGGAATGTGCAGCCACTCGCAGTCGTCGAGCCACTGCCCGGCCAGCCCGTCGGCGGCTAACTCGGTGCCGACGCCGCGGTCGGTCAGCATCGACCGCCTCTGGCCGCCATCGGACAGCGAGATCACGATGCCCGTGCTCCCCGGTACAACCGGGCCGACGAGATCCACGCCGAGCCGCCCGAGCTCATCCTCAACGAGCCGGGCGGCCAGGTCATCGGCGCGCGCAGCGATCAGCCTGCTGCGGCCGCCGAGG
The DNA here is from genome assembly GCA_030040195.1 of Streptosporangiaceae bacterium. Taxonomy (GTDB): domain Bacteria; phylum Actinomycetota; class Actinomycetes; order Streptosporangiales; family Streptosporangiaceae; genus JAJYUU01. The sequence continues at coordinate 2,723 of JASHUE010000443.1, forward strand.
GCGCTCACCCAGGCGGCGACATTGGCGGCCTGACCGCCGACCGTCAGCGATGTCTGCGCCGGGGTGTCGGTCTCCTCCTTCGGCGGCCAGGCAACGCGAGCCACGACGTCCAGGTGCGCGTCACCGAGGACGCAGATCACGTCGCAGTCGATCCGGCCTGGCCGGTCGGCGCCTGGCCTGCGTCCCGCGCCGACTTCCACGTGCTGGTCCGCGCCGCGATGTAGTTCTCGAAGTCAGCCGGCGTCGCCTGACTCGGCAGTGCTGGACTCCCGATCAGCTGCTCGTCCGGGACCGGCAGGTCGGCGGTCATCTGCGCTTGCAGCTGCTGCAGGTGCGAGACCTCGCCGGCGGACGGATTCGCGCTCCCGGCGGTGGGTGCCACGACGCCGGTCAGCGGATCATCGGTGCGCGGTGTCATGAGCGTCAGCACATCGCCGAGATCGGGAGCCGCTGCATCCCGCCTGGTGAGCGAAGGCAGACCCCAGCGCGCTTCGATTGTCTTCAGCACGGATGTGTGGTCGATCGGCGTGCTACCGGTGGCGACATTAAATATCGTGCCGGGCGCGATCAGCGGCGAGACCAGGACGGCGGGTACTCGCACGCCGAACCGGGTGAAGTCGAATCCGAACTCGCCCACGCAGTCGTCGGGCGTTACCGCATTCGTAGGCGGAGACACGTGGTCATACAGGCCGCCGTGCTCGTCGTAAGTGATGATCAGCAGCGTCTGGTTCCAGCCAGGCCCGCTCCGCACTGCCTCGTATACCTGCTGGATCAGCGTCTCACCGAGCGCGACGTCGTAGTTGGGGTGCTGACTGTTGCCAGTCGAGCTCCAGCTCGGCTCTAGGAAGCTGTACTCGGCCAGCGTGCCTGCCGCGCAGTCGGCCTGGAAGTCTGTGAACTTCCCGAAGCAGCTATCCGGCGCGCTCTGCGTGTCGGGGAAATTCGCGCGGGTCAGCGGCTCGGCATCGTAGCCGTAGATCTTCCAGCTCAGCCCGTGAGCGGTCATGAGCCCGAAGATGCTCTGCACCGTATAGGACGAGTTGCTGTCGCTCAGATGGCCCTGGCTCGTTGCGGCACAGGCGAACGCTCGGTTGGGGAACGTCTCACTGGGCACGGAGCTGAACCAGTGGTCGCAGACGGCGAAGCCGCGGGCGAGCCCGGACAAGACCGGCAGCGCGGATGGCGGGAATATGCCCATGATCTGCGACGCCACGGTTCCCGGCAGCACCGATCGCTGGTTCTCTCCGTCCCAGGTGATCGCGGCAGCGAAGTTCGTGACAAAGCCCCCATTGGTCGCGGCCGGCGGATCCGGCGGCTTTCCGGTGCCGAAGAGCTGGGAGTTGGTATTGGCATAGCCTTCGCCAGGGTCGGCTCCCGGCATGTAGTAGGCGTCCGGCTGGCTGGCATTGATTTCGTACACGGTCACCGGATTGCCGTTGGCATCTGCGTTGGATTCGGTGCCCGTCAGGCCCTCGAACGGCACGCCGTTCGCGCCGGTCTTTCCCTGGTATAGGAATCCCAGCATGTGGTCAAAAGACCGGTTCTCCAGCATGAGCTGCACGATGTGCTGGACCGAAGAGAGCTGATTATCTGCCATGGTGGATAGTTTCCAGGCAGTTCGCCCTTACCGCCAGTAAACAATCAGGGGATTGACAGAATGCCGTCGGTGTCCTAACGCGAGAAGAAGCTCCTTCCGCTCCACGAGCCGACCATAGAGCCGGGCGGCAGCGGTCTCGGTTGGCTGCGGACTAAGCGCTACGGCCAGGTCCGGCCAGGTCCGGCCAGGTCCGGCCTGGAGGCTGGGCTGGCTTCATGCTCGGCGCCGTGATCGGTTACGATTCGAGATTCGCGCCGCAGACAGGCGGGGAGTAATCACTACCTAGACTGGTAGGCAGCCTGCAGAACTCGCGGCGCGGCGGGCAGGGAGGTTTTAGGGGCATGGCGCTTCGGGAGCGCGCACTGGGTGGTAAGGCGGTCGAGCTACCGGAGCCATGGCGGTCGGCGGCCGACACGGTCGTGCTGCCGACCTACAACGAGGCCACGAACCTGCCCGTGATCGTGGAGCAGCTCTTTGCCCTCCCGCTGTCCGGCCTGAAGATCCTCGTCGCCGACGACAACTCGCCCGACGGCACCGGGAAGATCGCCGATGAGCTCGCCCAGCGCTATGGCGAGGACCGGATGACGGTCGTGCACCGGCCAGGTAAGCAAGGCCTCGGCCGCGCCTACGTGGACGGAATGTGCCGCGCCGTGGACGCGGGCGCGGAGTTCGTCGTCCAGATGGACAGCGACCTATCGCACTCGCCCGACTACCTGCCGCAGATGCTGGGCACCCTGCTCGCGAGCAACGCCGACGTGGTCATCGGCTCGCGGTACGTGTCCGGCGCCAGCCTGGCCAAGGAATGGTCCTGGGAGCGCAAGGCACTATCCAGCTTCGCCAACTATTACGTCAGGGTGCTCCTGCGGCTGGGCATCCGTGACGTCACCGCGGGCTTCAAGCTCTGGCGGAGCTCCGCCCTCAAGACGATCGACGTGGCCAGCGTCCGGAGCAACGGCTACAGCTTCCAGGTCGAGATGAATTACCGCACGATCCAGCACGGTCTCAAGGTGGTCGAGCTGCCGATCCACTTCGTGGACCGGGCCGAAGGCGAGAGCAAGATGAGCGTCAAGGTGCAGCTGGAGTCCGCGTTGATGCCGTTCTCGCTGCGCCGTCGGGCTCGCTAGCCGCGGCCACACCTCGTTCCCAACAAAAAATCGGCCTGCCCGGGCAGGACCCTGCGTCCGGGCAGGCCGATCAGTTACCGGCTCAGGCAGCGATGACCGCTGGCGAGCGCGCCTCCTCCAGTGCCAGATCGAGCACCTCACGCACGTCGCTGACCAGGTGAATCGTCAGCGCCTCGCGGACGTTCTCTGGCACGTCCTCCAGGTCAGGCTCGTTCCGCTTCGGGATCAGGACCGTGGTGATCCCGGCCCGGTGTGCGGCCAGTAGCTTCTGCTTCAGGCCGCCGATGGGCAGGACCCGGCCGGTCAGGGAGACCTCGCCGGTCATCGCCACGTTCGAGCGGACCAGGCGGCCCGACAGCAGCGAGGCCAGCGCGGTCGTCATCGTGATGCCGGCGCTCGGTCCGTCCTTGGGCACGGCCCCGGCCGGCACGTGGACATGCACGCCACGGTCCTTGAGGTCGGCGACGGGCAGTTCAAGCTCGGCCCCGTGCGAGCGCAGGTAGGACAGGGCGATCTGGGCCGACTCCTTCATCACGTCACCGAGCTGGCCGGTGAGCGTGACGCCGGTGGTGCCGGTCTCCGGATCGGCCAGCGACGCCTCGATGAACAGGACGTCACCGCCCACCCCCGTGACCGCCAGGCCAGTGGCCACGCCGGGAACCGCGGTTCGCTCGGCCGACTCCGGCGTGTGCTTGGGGTGGCCGAGGTAGTCGGGCAGGTCGTCCGCGCCGATCGTGACCGGAACCGACGCGGGGTCGGTCTCGGCCTTCGCCGCGAGCTTGCGCAGCACCTGAGCGATGGACCGCTCGAGGTTACGCACGCCCGCCTCGCGGGTGTACTCGGCCGCCAGGCGCCGCAGCGCGTCGTCGGTCAGGTCGACGTCCTTGGGCTCAAGGCCGGCCCGGTCCAGCTGCCGAGGCAGCAGGTGGCCGCGGGCGATCGTGACCTTCTCGTCCTCGGTGTACCCGTCGAGCGTGAGGAGCTCCATCCGGTCCAGCAGCGGCGCCGGGATGGCGTCCGCCACGTTCGCGGTGGCGATGAACAGCACGTCGGACAGGTCCAGCTCGACCTCGAGGTAGTGGTCGCGGAACGTGTGGTTCTGCGCCGGGTCGAGCACCTCGAGCAGGGCCGCCGTCGGGTCACCCCGGTAGTCGGCGCCGAGCTTGTCGACCTCGTCCAGCAGGATGACCGGGTTCATCGATCCGGCCTCGCTGACGGCGCGGACGATCCGGCCAGGAAGCGCGCCCACGTACGTGCGCCGGTGGCCGCGGATCTCGGCCTCGTCCCGCACGCCGCCCAGGGCGACTCGGGCGAACTTGCGTCCCATCGCGCGGGCCACAGACTCACCCAGGCTGGTCTTGCCCACGCCAGGCGGGCCGGCCAGGGCGAGCACCGCGCCGCTGCGGCGGCCGCCGACCAGCTGCAGGCCGCGGTCGGCCCTGCGCTTGCGGACGGCCAGGTACTCCACGATCCGGTCCTTGACGTCGTCAAGCCCGGAGTGGTCGGCATCCAGGACCGCCCTGGCGCCGGTGATGTCGTAGGCGTCGTCGGTCCTGGTGTTCCACGGCATCTCGAGGATCGTGTCCAGCCAGGTCCTGATCCAGCCGGCTTCCGGTGACTGGTCCGATCCGCGCTCCAGCTTGGCCGCTTCCTTCAGCGCGGCCTCGCGCACCTTCTCCGGCAGGTCGGCCGCCTCGATCCTGGCCCGGTAGTCCTCCTCCTCGGAGGCGGGCTTGCCGTCGAGCTCGGCCAGTTCCTTGCGGATGGCGGCCAGCTGCTGGCGAAGCAGGAACTCGCGCTGCTGCTTCTCCATGCCTTCCTTGACGTCATTGCTGATCGTCTCGGCGACGTCCAGCTCGGCCAGGTGGGCACGGGCCCAGCCCACGAGCAGCTCGAGCCGCTCGCTCGGGTCCGTGGTCTGCAGCAGCTGGAGGCGCTGCTCCAGGCTGAGATAGCTGGCATAGCCAGCGCTGTCGGACAGTTGAGAAGGATCGGTGATGCGCTGCAGCACGTCCATGTACTGCCAGGCACCCCGCTTCTGCAGGATCGCCGCGGCCAGGCCGCGGTACTCGCGAGCGAGCTCGGCCGCCTTCTGGCCGGGCTCGGGCTCCTCAACCAGGGTTCCCTCGACCCACAACGCCGAGCCGGGACCGACGGTCCCGGTGCCGATCTTTACCCTGGCAATTCCGCGGACGACGGCCGCACGCTCGCCGCTTGGCAGCCTGCCGACCTGCTCGATCGTGGCCAGCGTGCCGATCGGCGCGTACTTGCCGTCGGGCCGCGGGACCAGCAGGACCTGGGCTTCAGCGTCACCCTCGGCCTGCTTGGCGGCCAGCTGGGCGGCCTCGATCGCGGTGCGCGGCTCGGTCGCGGAGATGTCCAGGGGCACCACCATGCTGGGCAGCACTACCGCATCTTCGAGCGGCAGTACGGGCAGCGAAAGCGTCTTGGCCATCAAAGTCCACTTCCCTTGCGTCTATGCTTACGCAATTACAAGTGCTATAAGCGGAGGGGGGCTTCGTTTGTTCCTGTCCTCGTTCGCCTTGGGCGTACGAAGCCCGCGTGGGTATCCGATGCGCCGGCCAATGATCGATAAATCCTCATAATCTGTACGAACCGCTCCGTCCGCTGACCGACTGTCGCTGGTGGGGGCCGACTACATCGGGTAGTGCCGTACTCCGAGGGCATACTCACAGCCGGCGCCGAGGCCGACATAGCCCGCCAGGTTGCGCAGGAACTCGTCCGGGTCGAACTCACCGCCCAGGCCCTCGATGTACGCCCGGTGCTCGCGCAGCGAGGCTATGCCGGCGTCGATCGTGTCGGTCACGTCCACGTAGTGCGTGGGGTTGCCGGAGCCGGCAACGTAGGCGCTCTTTATCGAGTCGCAGCGGGGACCGAGCTCGGGGAACACCCACTCGTTTGCCGCGTCCCGGCACGCGTCGAGGACGGCAATGCCGACCGCGCGATGGTCGGCGTGGTTGACCGGCCCGTCCTCGGCCCAGGTGAGATCGAAGCTCATCGTGAGGACGACCTCGGGCTGCAACCGCCGGAGCGCGCCCGCGAGGTCCCGCCGCAGCGGAATGCCGTACTCGATCAGTCCGTCGGGGTGACCGAGGAATTCCACCTCCGTCACGCCGACGATGGCAGCAGCGCGCCGCTCTTCCTCCTCGCGCAGCGGCCCGACTACGGCCGGATCCTGTCCGGCGATTCCGGCCTCACCGCTGCTGACGAGGACGTAAGCGATGCTCTTGCCCTGCCCGGTCCACCGCGCGATCGCGGACGCCACCCCGTACTCCAGGTCGTCGGGATGTGCGACGACCGCGACTCCGCGGGTCCAGTCCTCCGCCATTGGCTGCACCTTCCCTCCAATCTCCCGCAAAACCCCTTCCACAAGGGGAACGAGGGGTGTCCTGCGCTGACGTGGCACTGCCATTCAACCGGACCAGGGCGCGCCAAGAGCAGGCTCCCGCGTTGTGCCCGCCGAGGCTTTCCCGTGCGACAACCTGCGTCACAGAAGGCACTCCAGCCCCGGTCCGTTTCGAGGGCAAAGGGCGATCTGCTGCCACTTGGTCCCACGCAGACAACACTTGAGGGCAATGTGCTGTTGCTCTTTCCGCAGCTCTGGCGCCTCCACTGTCGTTCCGGACGCCGCACGGGTAGGGCGCGGCTGGACCCATGGTGTCGACTCCGCCTGCGGCCAGGTACGTGGGCGGCCTGGCTGGGACGCGGCGTCAGGACAAGCCCTGCGCCTGGCTAAGCTGTGCCGAGGCAAGATCCCGGCATCTATCGCCTGTCAGCGCTGACTGGCTTGCCCCCCGGCCGGGGTATTGAGGGGAGCTGGGCAGCGATGGGGAGTTCAGGGGCGAGAGGCGGCGCGCCGCACGCGCCGCTGAAGGTCGCCTTGCTCGGCAGCGGGACCGTCGGGTCCCAGGTATACCGGCTGCTGACCGAGCAGTCGGCCGACCTGCAGGCCAGGGCGGGCGCCCCGCTGCAGGTCGTCGGCGTCGCGGTCGACGATCCGGGCAAGCAGCGAGAAATCCCGGTCGCGCCCGGCCTGCTCACCACCGACGGACTGGAACTGGTCACCAGGCCGGACGTCGACATCGTGATCGAGTTGATTGGCGGAATCGAGCCGGCCCGCACGCTGCTGCTCGCCGCCCTCAAGGCCGGCAAGTCGGTCATCACCGCGAACAAGGCGCTCGTGGCTGCGGACCGGGCGATCCTGCACAGGACGGCGCAGGACGCCGGTGTCGACCTCTACTACGAGGGCGCGGTCGCCGGCGCGATCCCGCTGCTGCGCCCGCTGCGCGAATCGCTCGCCGGGGACGACGTCCACCGGGTGATGGGCATCGTCAACGGGACCACGAACTTCATCCTCGACCGGATGGACGCCTCGGGTGCGGACTTCAGCGCGGCCCTGGCCGAGGCACAGGCGCTCGGCTACGCCGAGGCGGATCCGACCGCGGACGTTGCCGGCTTCGACGCGGCGGCGAAGGCGGCGATCCTGGCCAGCATCGCGTTCCACACCGAGGTCACCGCCGACGATGTGTACCGCGAGGGCATCCTGTCGGTGACTTCGGCCGACATCGCCAGCGCCCGCTCCCTTGGCCTCGTGGTGAAGCTGCTGGCGATCTGCGAGCGGTGCAACGGGGGGATCACCGCCAGGGTGCACCCGGCCATGATCCCCAGGGTGCACCCGCTGGCCGCCGTTCGCGACGCGTACAACGCCGTGTTCGTCGAGGCCGAGTCGGCGGGCAGGCTCATGTTCTACGGGGCCGGCGCCGGGGGGCAGCCCACGGCCAGTGCAGTCCTCGGGGACACTGTCGCCGTCGCCAGGAACATGCAGGCCGGGCTGCGCGGGCCCGACGCTTCTACCTACGCCGAACTTCCGCTCGTCCCGATCGGTGACGCGATTACGAGGTACTACGTCCAGCTTGACGTGGCGGACCGGCCCGGTGTGCTCGCCCCCATAGCCGACGCGTTCGCGCAAAACGGCGTGTCAATCAAGGATGTCCGGCAGGAAGGCCGCGGTGACGACGCCAACCTGATCATCATGACGCACTCAGCCAGGGAAGCAGCGCTCTCGAAGACGGTCTCCGTGCTCAGCGCGATGGAGGCGGTGCGCAACGTCGACAGTGTCATGCGCATTGAGGGCGCAGAGGGCGAGTGATGGCCAGACCGTGGCCGTGGGGCGGCGTCATCGCCGAGTACCGAGCCCGGCTGCCGGTCCCCGAGGGCGTGCCGGTCGTCACGCTTGGGGAAGGCGGCACCCCGCTGCTGCCGGCGCCCGTTCTCTCCGAGCGGACTGGCTGCGACGTCTATCTCAAGATCGAGGGCGTTAACCCGACAGGCTCGTTCAAGGACCGGGGCATGACCGTCGCAGTCACGCTGGCCGCCGCGAGCGGGGTCAAGACCGTGATCTGCGCGTCGACGGGCAACACGAGCGCCAGTGCTGCCGCCTATGCCGCCCGGGCGGGCCTGGCCTGCGCCGTCCTGGTGCCGCAGGGCAAGATCGCGGTCGGGAAGCTGGCGCAGGCACTCGCGCACGGTGCTCGTTTGCTGCAGGTCGACGGGAACTTCGACGACTGCCTCGAGCTGGTTCGCAAGCTCTCGGCCGAGTACCCGGTCGGGCTGGTCAACTCCCTCAACCCCGACCGAATGCAAGGCCAGAAGACCGCCTCGTTCGAGGTCGTCGATCAGCTTGGCGACGCTCCAGACGTGCACTTCCTGCCGGTCGGGAACGCGGGGAACATCGCGGCATACTGGCTCGGCTACCGGGAGTACTCCGAGGCCGGGAAGACCGGCACGCGGCCGCGGATGTTCGGCTATCAGGCGGCCGGAGCCGCGCCAATCGTGATCGGCAGGCCCGTGCTCGAGCCGTCGACAATCGCGACCGCCATCCGGATCGGGAACCCGGCGTCCTGGCACCTCGCCGACGCGGCCGTCGCCGAGTCGGGCGGGCTGATCGACTCGGTGACCGACGAGCAGATCCTGTCCGCCTACCGGCTGCTATCCCAGATGGAGGGCGTATTCGTCGAGCCCGCCTCGGCCGCTGGCGTGGCGGGGCTGCTGAAGGCGCGCGCGGCCGGCGCGATCGAGGCCGGGTCGGTGGCGGTATGTACCCTTACCGGCCACGGCCTCAAGGATCCGCAGACCGCGGTGACCGGCACCCCGATCCCGGCGACCATCGACGCCGACGTCGCCGCGGCCGCGGCCGCGCTGGATCTGCGATGAGCTGGCCCACCCAGTCGGTTCGCGTCCGCGTTCCGGCCACGAGCGCCAACCTCGGTCCCGGCTTCGACTCCTTTGGCCTGGCGCTGGCCTTGCATGATGAGGTTTCGGCCAGCATCATTCCGGCGGGGCTGGAGCTGCATATCACCGGGGTGGGCTCGGAGACGGCGCAGGCCGAGGAGCAGCACCTGGTCATCAAGGCCATGCGGGCCGCGTTCGACGTCATCGGCTCGCAGCCCGGCGGCATCGCGCTCTCGTGCGAGAACAGGGTGCCGCACGGCTTCGGACTCGGTTCGTCCGCGGCGGCTATCGTGGCCGGGCTGCTGTCGGCCAGGGCCCTGGCCGGGCCGGCCGGAATCGTCGCGCTGCCGGACCCCAGGGTGCTGTCGCTCGCGACCGAACTGGAGGGTCATCCAGACAACGTCGCGGCGTGCATGCGTGGCGGCCTGACGATCGCCTGGCGGGGAGCCGGGGGCGTGGGCGCCGCCCGGCTTGAACCACTGCCGGAACTCCGCCCCGTGGTCTGCGTGCCAGCGACGCCGCTGGCTACCGAGGTGGCTCGCCAGGTGCTGCCCGAGACTGTGCCGTACGCCGACGCGGCGGCGAACTCCGCCAGGGCAGCCTTGCTGGTGACGGCTCTGACAAGTCAGCCTGACCTGCTGCTGGCCGGGACCGAGGACTTCCTGCATCAGAGTTACCGGACGGACACCATGCCCGCAACGGCGGCCCTGGTCGCGAAGTTCCGGGCCGCGGACATCGCGGCCGTCGTCTCGGGCGCGGGCCCGTCAGTCCTGGCGCTGCCGACCGACGACCCGGGCGTCCACACCGTCGCCCAGCTCGCAGCGGATACCGGTCAAGAGGCCGACTGGCAGGTTCTCCGGCTCGCTGTGGACAGCTCGGGTGCTCAGCTGATTGACGAGCCGCAGGCCTAGGGCCGAGTTCCACCGGCAGCGGTCGCCCGGAAGCGGATGGGGTTGTGCCGCGAACTGGTCAAGCCGGCCGGAGCGCAGTCGGCGCGCCCGCCACCAGTTCAGCCGCTAGCTGGAGCACCTGCTCCTGATTGACGGGACTGACGGCGACCTTCGGGTGCTGCCGCTTGCTGCCCTGCACGAAGGTCCCGGTCAGCGACCCAGCCTCCGGGGCAGAGCAGAGCCAGACCGGAACCGCGGCGGCCTTCTCCGCTGACGCGCGGCGCTGGAAGAATCGCACCGCCGGCCAGATGTAGCGCCAGGCCGGCACCGCCTCGGGCGTCAGCTGGGCCGTGCCCGGCGTCCAGGCGGCCCCTGGGTTGGTCGCGTTGACGGTGGTGCCGGTC
>JASHUE010000045.1:0-3281 GCA_030040195.1 Streptosporangiaceae bacterium
ATAAGAAGGCACAGCGCCGCACGGCGCATAAGAAGGCACAGCGCCGCACGGCGCGCAAGAGGCACCGCGCCGGCCCGCGCAGTAGAGTCGCATACCTGGTAGCCCGGCTTGGAGCCGATCGGGAGGACACCTGATGACCAGACTCGGGGGGATGTACGGCCCGGATGCGACTTTCCTGGGCGTGGAGCGGGCCGACCTGGCCGATCCCGCGTCGTGGGCCGGCACGGACATCATGATCATCGGGGCGCCGTTCGACGGAGGCACATCGCACCGGCCGGGGGCCAGATTCGGACCTCAGGCCATCAGGTTCACCGACTACCTGCCGCACGATGGATCCCGGCCGCACCTGGCCCTGGGCGTCAACCCGCTTCAGGAGCTGAAGGTCGCGGATGCCGGCGACGTGGAGATGCTGTCAGGAGACACCGAGCAATCGCTGCGCCGGCTTGAGGAGGCCGTGCATCGTGCCTGCCACGGTGGGGCCCTCCCCGTGATCCTGGGCGGCGACCACACAATCGCGCTCCCTGATGCCACCGGGGTCGCCAGGCACGTCGGCTGGGGCCGGATCTCGGTGATCCATTTCGACGCGCACGCCGACACCGGCGACACCCAGTTCGGCGCGCTGTACGGGCACGGCACGCCGATGCGCAGGCTGATCGAGTCGGGCGCCGTGCGGGGTGACCGGTTCTTGCAGGTCGGACTGCGCGGCTACTGGCCAGAGCCCGAGACGCTCGCGTGGATGGCGCAACAGCGCATGCGCAGCTTCGAGATGACCGAGATCGTGGCCAGGGGCCTGGATGAGTGCCTGACCGAGGCGTTCGAGATCGCCACCGACGAGTGCGAGGGCGTGTTCCTGTCGGTCGATGTCGATGTGGTGGATCCGGGCATGGCGCCCGGCACCGGGACCCCTGAACCCGGCGGTTTCACCGGCCGCCAGCTACTGGACGCGGTGCGCCGGATCGCGATGGAACTGCCCCTCGTCGGCATGGACGTCGTCGAGGTCGCGCCGCCATATGATCACGCCGAGGTCACTGCCTTCCTTGCGAACCGGGTGATCCTCGAGGTGCTCTCGGGGATGGCCTGGCGCCGCCGCCGGGCCAAGGCGGATCCGGCTCGGCCCGCAAGGGATCCGGCTGCTCCGCTGCTCGAGGGCCGGGGCCCGGCCGCCCGGTAACGCTAGTGATGCCCGGCCAGCAGGATGGCGATCGTGAAAGTCGTGGCGTCGAAGAGGAAATGAGCCAGGATCGGCCGGGCCAGCTTGCGGTGCTTCTGGAACGAGCGGGTGACCAGCCAGCCGAACGGCACGGTGAACACCACGGCAACGCCGTAGTAGACGTGGTAACTGGTCCGCAGCGCCAGGCTGAGCCAGAACGCCTTCGCGGGAGACCAGCCGAGCTGGTCGAGGCGGGTAATGAGGTAGCCGTTGACGATCACCTCCTCCGCCACCGCGGTGAAGAAGGACTGGCTGATCCCGAAGATCAGGTAGTAGGTCGGCACATGCAGTGTGCCCGCCGTGTTCACCAGCCGCGAGTGATCAAGCGGGGCCAGAACGATCGCCAGCAGCAGCTCACAGCCGAATGCGGCGGCCGCGATCCCGATGGCGACCGGGAGATCGAACCGGCCCACGCGGGTCAGGCCGAGATCGGCGGGCCGCTGGCCCGTGCGCGCCAGCAGCAGCAGGGTCAGCGGCACCACGGCCGCCACCGGCATGTAGCTGAGCAGTCCGAGCACGGTGTTGAGTACCGGCTGGCCGGGGGTGTACGTGGGTAGCTGGCTGAGCTGCTTGCCGGTGGCCAGGTGCGTGGCGATGATGACGACCGCGCTGACGATCCAGGGGAAAAGGCCGGCGATCATGACCAGCCTGGTCTCGGTCACCAGGCCCGCTCTGGTCAGCTCGACTGGCTTGACCGGGGCAACGGGTTCCGGCGGGGCCCAGAAAACCCAGCCCGCCGGGGCCGGAGGCCAGTCCGGCGGCGGCACCCAGCCGGGCGGGGGGGTCCAGCCCGGCGGGGCCTGCGGCCAGCCGGGCGCCGGGCGCCAGGTCAGGCGTTGCGTGCTCACCTGCACATCATGCAGGAACCGGCACCAGCCAGCGAACTAGCCAGGCGTGCGTCCGGCCGGTCCTGAAAGCGGTGTAGGTCGATGGATTGCGGGCGGTAGTTCGAATGGATCTATAGTTGGTAGATGCTGGACGTGACCAGGCTTCGGGTGCTGGTCGCGGTCGCGCGGCACGGTTCGGTGACTGCGGCGGCACGCGCGCTGAACTATGCCCAGCCGTCGATCAGTCATCACATTGCCAGGCTCGAGGCCGAGACCGGGGCGCGGCTGCTGGAGCGCGTGGGGCGCGGAGTTCGGCTGACCGAGGCGGGCCTGCTGCTCGCGGAGCGGGCCGAGGAGATCATCGGCCGGCTGGATGCCGCCGAGTCCGAACTGGCCGCGCACGTCGGCCTGCGCGAGGGCAGGGTCCGGCTGGCCGCCTTCCCGTCCGCGCTCGGGACGCTGGTGCCCGCGGCGGCGGCCTGGCTGGAATCGGAGCAGCCCGGCATCGACCTGATGCTGACCGAGGCCGAGCCGCCGGAGGCGCTGCGGATGCTGCGAGCCGGATACGTGGACGTAGCTCTTGTATTCCGCCACTACCAGCAGGACCTCGACCCGGCTCCCCCGGCCCCGGCCGACGAGGGGACCAGAGGGCGGCTGCTGCTGGATGAGCCGATCCACCTGGTCACCAGGGCCAACGGGCATGAACCTAACCTGGCCGCATACGCCGACAGCCGGTGGATCGCCGGCTGCGAGCGCTGCCGCAGTTACCTGATCAGGCAGTGTGAGCTGGCCGGGTTCACGCCGAAGATCGCGTTCACCACCGACGACTACGTCGCCGTCCAGGCCCTGGTGGCTGCGGGGCTCGGCGTCACCACCCTGCCCGGCCTCTGCCTGCGGGCCGCCAGGCACCCCGGCATCGCCGCCGCGGAACTGCCCGGCGCCCGGCGGCACGTGTTCGCGATGACCTACGGCCAGCCGCCGGACCCGGCGACGACCAGCCGGCTGATCGACGTGCTGGCCAAGGTGGCCAGCACCGCCTGAACACTCACCGTGGACCTCACGGGCCATCCGACGGCCGCCATCGGATGGAGCCAACGGCGGTCGGTGGCTACGAGGGCGCCGCAGTCACGGGATCCGCGCCCGCGGTCGGCTCGGCCCTGGCGGCACCCATCGCCGCGGCTGCACCCATCGCGGTGCCGCCCATCGCCGCGGCCGCACCCATCGCGGTGCCGCCCATCGCCGCG
>JASHUE010000444.1:0-3267 GCA_030040195.1 Streptosporangiaceae bacterium
CGGTACTCAAGTCGGTGCCTGAGCGTCAGCTCGTCCGGGCTGCCGTACTGGCACCAGCCCTGCGCCAGCCCTTCGTGATCGAAAACTAGCGCGGCATGCGCGTCGCCGGCCCGCACGAGCTGCTCCTTCAGTCCGCGGTGATCTCTGATCTCGCGCTGGTACGCCGTGTGAAACGCGACGCACCAGCATCCTCCGTAGACCCCGTTGTTGCGTTCGACCAACTCCGCGAACGCATCCCAGGTGGATGCGTCGAGGGGCCGGGTCGTATACGCCATTACGTGTTCTCCCACCGTTGACCTAGCCCCGGCCGGCCGCTCAGGACTCATCGGCGACCTGCGCGAGGATACGTGCCAGCTTGTCCGGCGCGCTGATCATAGGCCAGTGACCGGAATCGATATTGATAAACGAGACGTTCTTGCTCTTCGCCAGCTCCGGGATCTGGCCCTGGTCGATCCACTCCCTCGCCTCGTCGGGGGTGAACTCCGGGCAGATCAGCACCACCGGTATCTCGTAGCGGCGCTCGTCGGTCAGCGTGATCACCCCGCGGGTGACCCCTTCTGGGACCGGGATCGCGGCAGATTCGATTGCCTGCTTGGCTGCGTCGTCTAGGTCGGCGGAGTCCGGGCCCTCGAACTCGCTCCAGCCGGGGAAGGGCACGGCGCCGTCCCTGACGGGAAAGCCGTCGAAGTAGGTCGTGCCCGGAGCGGGCCATCCTCCGATCATGGCGACCTTGCTGATCGTGGCGGGGCGGGCGTCGGCCGCGAGCCACGCGAGGGTGGAGGCGGCCGAGTGCCCTACCACCATCGGCCTCCCGGCAGCCCCATCGACGGCCGCGATCACGGCTGCCACCTCATCGGCGAGCGTCGCTGATGCATTGCCGTCACCCTGGCCCGGCAGAGTGACCGGCACGGCGTGGTGGCCGCTGGCCTCGAGCCGTGTGGCGACGTCGTTCCAGACTGACCCGTCGAGCCACAGTCCGGCGATCAGCACGATGTCCATGTCGGTTTCCATTTCTCTGGCGCCGCGCGGATGCGTCGGCATAGTCAGCGGGACCTCACCGCCAGACATTAGTGGCGGTTCAGGACGATCAGCTTCCTGATTAACCTGACTACTGTGAAAGGCGACCTGAGTCCTACCGGGCGAGCACTTCGCGCCCTCGAGTTGCTCCAAGCGGAACCCGGCATCACCGCCGCCCGGCTTGCGGCACAGCTGGGCGTGACCGAGCGCGCCGCGCACCGCTACGTCGCGATCCTGCGCGAAGCCGAGATCCCCGTGGAATCGGCCAGAGGACCCTACGGCGGCTACCGGGTCGGCCGTGGCGTCCGCCTTCCGCCGCTGGTGTTCAGCCCGGCCGAGGCGCTCGGCCTGGTCATGGCTGTGCTCGACGGGAGCCGCGCAGCCGCGGGCGCCGACGACCCGGTCGGCGCCGCATTGGGCAAGATCATCCGGGCGTTGCCGGAAAACGTCGGCCGGCCGGCCGCCATGATGCTCAGGCATGCCTCCGCCGCGCCCGACCGCCGGGCTGTGCGCCCGGAGACCGAGACCACGACCGTTCTCGTCGCCGCCGTCGCGGCCCAGCGCCGGGTGGCGGTGAGCTATCGGAGCGAGGCGGGCAGGCAGTGGGCGGAGGACGTGGACCCGTGGGCCGTCGTCGTGCGCCATGGCCGCTGGTACCTGCTCTGCCACTCCTCTCGCGCCAACGCGGTCCGGGCCTACCGCGTCGACCGGATTCAGTCGGCCGCCGCCCGCGACGAGTGCTTCCGCGCACCCGACGACGTGGATTACGTGGACCTGCTTGAGCAGCACCTGGGGGCCGGCCGGGAGTTCGAGACCAAGGTCGTGTTCGATGCTCCCTGCGAGGAGGCCGCCCGGTATGTCGGGCGGCCGATGGGCCGTCTCGAGCCCATCGACGACGGCAAGCGATGCGTCCTGACCGGCACCACCAGCAACCCCTCGATGTACGCGGGGGAGTGGCTGGCCGCGATCCCGATCCCGTTCCGCGTCGAGGGCGGCCCCGAACTGCGCCTTGCCGTTGCTGACGTCGCCGAGCGCCTGAGAAGCGCCCTGGTGATCAGGGATTGAGGCGACGGGTCGACTTTTTCCCGCCGGCGCGACAGATTGGACGCGAGGACCGGAGCGGACGATTGCCTCGCCGCATCCAGGTGCCGCACTGACAAGGGGTGGGGATAGCGGTGGAAGCTGCCTATAACTTAGTGTCGCTGCGCGACTTTATCGCTGGCCTGCGTTCAGAGCTGAAGGCGGCGCACGACGACGCCGAGCAGGACGACTCGCCAGACAGCCCGCAGTTCGTGGTAGGCCCGGTCAATGTGGAGTTCACGGTGACGGCGAAGAAGGACGCGTCGGCCAAGGGCGGTGTCCGGTTCTACGTCTTCGAGCTCGGGGCCGGGGGATCTATCGGTACGGAGTCAACGCAGCAGGTAAGCCTCGTGCTGAATCCGCAGGCCAAGGACGGAGGGAGCTATCTCGCTTCGTCCAGGAACACTCCGGACTCCCGGTAGCCGCGGTGGTGATAGCCGGGCTGGTCCGCGACCAGGTTGTCGAAGTCAAGGTCCCGAGCCCGAAAGACAGCAGCATGCTCGCGAGCTTCGGCACGGGATACCTGATCACGCCGTCGCTGGTGCTCACCGCCGCGCACGTGGTGGAGGGCTTCCAGTCGGCGGACGCGGTCTTCAGCGCCCGCCAGCCGGACGATCCGCCGCGTATCCCTGCTGACGTCGCCTGGACGGGCCGCAACTGCGATATCGTGCTGCTCCGGGTGCGGTGGCCCGGTGGCGCCCCGCCGTGGGAAGTGACGCCGGCGCTGCTCGGCGACGTACCGCAGGTCTCCTCGGAGATCCCGTTCGAAGCGTTCGGCTTCCCGGAGAGCAAGAATCAGGAGCTCGCCGTCGGCGGCCGTTTGCGCGACGGCGACCGGGTACCCGGCCTCATCCTCGCCGAGCGCAACGTGAAGACCGGCAAGCTTGACTTGCGCCTGACGGTGGATCCGGGGGGCGCATACGGCGCGTGGATGGGCTTTTCCGGCGCTGCCGTCTTCGCGTACGGCTTCCTGGTCGGCGTGGTCACCGCCGGGGAGACCCGTACGCCGAGACTCGTCGCCGGGCGGATAGCGGTTCCGGCCGGCGAGTGCTGGGCACTCGACCCGTCGTTCGTTGAACCGGACGAGAGCGTCACGAGATTCCGCGAGTTGCTGGCGCAGGACGGCGAGGACGTGCGGGTCAGTCCGGCTCGCCGGAGGCCCGACTACAT
>JASHUE010000445.1:0-4639 GCA_030040195.1 Streptosporangiaceae bacterium
GGAAGTAATGAAGTCCCCTGCGCTCGCTGGCGGCTCCCGAGGCTATGGGCATCAGGTAAAGGGCAAGCTCAGCACGACATTGACGCCCTTCTCGCCCTCTCCTACGATACGAACATTGTCCGGTTACCGAACCGCCCGGTTGCCTGACGAGCACGCGGTGTTGGGCACACGCAGGCTGAAGTGAGTAGCACTCAATGACGTTCTCCATCGTTGCCGTCAGTGAGGACCGCCAGTGGCTGGGCGTAGCGGTCGCGTCGAGGGTCCTTGCGGTCGGGCGTGCCGTGGCCGCCGCGGCCGTGGGGGCGGGCGCGATCGCTACCCAGGCGCACTGCAACATGACCTACCGGCCGCGCGGCCTGGAGCTGCTCAAGTCCGGCCTCTCGGCCCCGGAGGTCGTCGCCGCGCTGCTCGCCGCCGACACGGGTCCCGACGGCCGCCAGGTCGGGGTCGTCGACCGTAATGGTGTCTCGGCTACGCATACCGGCCCGAAGGCCTGGCCCTGGGCGGGCGGCCTGACTGGTCCTGGCTACGCGATCCAGGGAAACATCCTCGCCGGTCCGCAGGTAGTCGAGGCGATCGAGCGGGCCTGGCTGTCGGCCGCCCCCGGTGAGCCCTTTAACCGGCGCCTCGTCTCGGCCCTGCTGGCCGGGGACAGGGCAGGCGGCGACCGCCGCGGGCGCCAAAGCGCCGCGATCCTCGTCGTCACCCCGGACGGCGCGCACGAGGCCGCAACCGCGCGTGGCGGACCCCACTATGACGTCAACGACGAGCACACCAACCTGCGGGTCGATGACCACGCGGACCCGGTTTTCGAGCTCGCGCGCCTCGTCGGACTGAACGGCGTGACGCTGGGGAGGCTCGGGCAGGGCACGACGGTGCCGCTGGAGGCCGCACTCCGGGACGAGGTAGCACTCCTGCTCGACCGCGTCGGCCACCGGCCTGACGGCAGTGACGCGGCGGCAGTCAGCGAGGCGGTGCTGGAGTGGGCGTTCACCGAGGACCTCGACGACCGGCTGAGGGCCGATAATCTGCCGCCGGACCAGATCGACCCGGTAGTGGTGGACTACCTGCGGTACCGCGCCGGAGAATCGTTCGGGTTCGGTTCCGGCCTGAGTTAGGCCGGTGCCGGCTCCGCGTCCTTCGAACCCCGGCGGCCAGAGGCTGGCCGCGTGAAGCAGGTGCCTGATGACACACGCTGACACGCTCCTGCGCAACTGCACGATCGTCGACTGCGTCGCGGACCGCCCGATCCAGGCCGGTGCCATCTGGGTTCGCGACGGACGCATCCAGCAGAGCGGTACCGAAGCCGACATCCGGCCCGCTACCCCGGAGGGGATCGACGAGATCGACCTGGCCGGCGCGTACGTGATGCCTGGCCTGGTCAACATGCACACCCACTTCTCGCTCGCGCTGCCGGGCACCGGCGGCGATCGGACCCGGGCCCTCGGCCCGCATGCACTCGCGCTGTACATGGCGGCCGGTGCCCGTGCGACCCTCCGCAGCGGCGTCACTACGGTTCGCTGCGTCGCCGAGCGCGACCACGCTGACTTCGCGCTCCGCGACGCGATCACGGCCGGCCAGGTCGCGGGGCCTCGGATCTTCACCGCCGGCCAGGGGCTGGTCTGCACGGGTGGCCACGGGCACGAGGGTGGCGACAC
This sequence comes from Streptosporangiaceae bacterium, assembly GCA_030040195.1. Classification (GTDB taxonomy): domain Bacteria; phylum Actinomycetota; class Actinomycetes; order Streptosporangiales; family Streptosporangiaceae; genus JAJYUU01. Next base: position 1,659 of record JASHUE010000445.1, read on the forward strand.
CCTGGAGTGCGATGGAGCCGACGGCTTCCGGCGCGGCGTCCGGACGCAGATCAAGGCCGGTGCCGACTTGATCAAGGTCATGATCTCCGGCGGCATCGCCGGCCAGCACGAGCAAATCGACACCAGGCAGCTCACCGGCGATGAGATGGCCGCGGTCATGGAGACCGCGCACGACTGGGGCCGCAAGGTTACGGCCCACGCCGGACCGGCGCCGGTCATCGACGATGCGGTCAGGCTGGGGCTCGACTGCGTCGAGCATGGTTACGAGCTGACCGAGCCGGTGGCCGAGCTGATGGCCGAGCGCGGCACCTGCCTCGTCCCGACGCTGGTGGTGACGCGCTGCGGGGAATTCTTCGATGAGCTCGGCGTGCCGCGATGGATGCAGCAGCGGTCGCTCGATGCCGGGCCGCGCCATGAGCGGAGCTTCAAACTGGCCCTCAAGGCCGGAGTTCCGGTGATGCTCGGCAGCGACATGCCGCCGTTCTGGCACTTCGAGGGCACCAGCGCGACGGTTCGCGAGCTTGAGTACATGGCTGGGTTCGGCCTCGCAGCGCTAGCGGCTCTGCGGGCGGCGACGGTCGCACCGGCTCGGTGGCTGGGCGCGGACGACGACTTCGGGACGGTGCAGGCGGGGCGCTTGGCTGACCTGATAGCGATGGACGAGGACCCGTCTCGCGACGTGTCCGCGCTGCGTACCTTGCGATGGGTGATGAAGGACGGCCAGGTCGTGCGCGACGACCGGCGGGGTCTTTGATGGTGCGGTTGCAAGCCTTCGGCCCGGTGCGGGCAAGATCGTCGCACGTCCTCAGGGAGGCGCGTCATGACCGGTGATTCCCGGCCAGCGGAAGCCGAGACCGATATGGAGTTGTTCGATCTGAGGGTCACGGTCGACCGCATCGAGGGCCGCTCGGTCTGCGGGATGCGCGTAGGTGACTACTTCGACCTGGTCAACAGCTCCGAGCTCCGGCTCCCGGCTAACCGCCACTTCTGCATCTACGCATTGCAGGCCGTGCTCCCGCTGCTTCCGGCCAAGCAACGGCGGCTCCCTGCGGGAGACTGGCTGGAACGTGACTCGCTCGTTTGCTGTCCCGATCCGGAAGAAGGACTGGTCATGCGCATCGAGCGCACCGGTGTCTGCCGGCTGAACTCGCGCGACCTCACGTGACCAGGCGCGCCGAGGTAGGCCTCGGTCTGCAGGCGGACAAGCGCGACGGAGATTACGCTGCCCTTGCCGTGCTGGCTGAGGAGCGCGGCTTCGACGTGCTCAGCGTGTATGGCGACTTGCTGTTCCAGCCCCCGATCTATCCGCTGCTGGAGATGGCGCGGGCCACATCTCGGGTCCGGCTCGGCGCGGCGTGCTGGAATCCCTACACGCTGCATCCGTATGAGATCGCCGGACAAGTAGCGGCTCTCCAGCAGGCGTCTGGCGGCCGCGCCTACCTTGGCCTCGCCCGAGGCGCCTGGCTCTCCGCAATCGGCCTCAACCAGGACCGGCCGGTCACTCACCTGCGCGAGGCGGTGCAGGTGGTGCGGGCTCTGCTGCGTGGTGACGCCCGGGGAGTGGACGGATCGGTGTTCCGACTTGCCGCCGGCACCCGGCTTCGTTACCCCCTGCCGCCCGTGCAGCCGCCGCTGCTCATCGGCACGTGGGGGCCGGCCACCGCGGCAATGGCGGGCGAGCTCGCCGACGAAGTGAAGATCGGCGGCACCGTGAACCCCGCGATGATCGGGGTGATGCGGCAGCGCCTTGGTCCAGGTCTTGCGGCGGCAGGCCGCGACGCCGATGACGTCGGGGTGGTCGTCGGAGCCGTCACTGTCGTGGACAGTGACGGGGCCACGGCACGAGCTCGGGCGCGGACCGAGGTGGCGATGTACCTGGCTGTCGTCGGCGGGCTCGACACCACGTTGCGACTTCCGCCGGAGCTGGTGGCCAGGGTCAGCCAGCACGTGGACGCCGGCGAGCACGAGCGGGCCGGGAAGCTCATTCCCGACGACGTGCTCGACATGTTCGCGTTCTCCGGCAGCCCGGATCAGGTGGCAGCTCAGGCCCAGAAGCTGATCGACGCTGGCGCCAGCAGGGTCGAGTTCGGTACGCCGCATGGTCTGACCGACCGCTCAGGGATCGACCTGCTCGGCCGCGCCGTCCTACCGGCGTTGAGTCTTCGTGGCTAAACCGAAGCCATTGCGCAGCCTTCCGTTAACCCTTGGCTCTTGACACTTATTTCACCGGCTGGCTACGGTACGAACGAATGCTCAATATGCGAACATATTGTCGCAGGAGATGCGTTGTTCTGCCCTTTGGCGGAATCGACGCAGCGGCGGCGGTCTGTTCCGCGGCTGACAGCCAGGCGCAAGTGCGGTGGCCGATGCGGCTGCGCTCTGCGCGTTCGTGCCGAGCGCAGCATTAGTACGTGCCAGCTTAAGAGTCAGTTGAGGAAAAGAGGAAAGCGGATAATGCGATCAGTCCGTGCCTCGCGAGCCTTCGCGATCCTGGGTACCGTCGTCACGCTGGCAGGCGTGGCCGCGTGCTCATCAACCACCGCCCCCAGCACCAGCACGAGCAGTACGGGCACCCCCCGCTACGGCGGCACCCTGTACATGCTCGGGACCGGCGATATCGACTACATGGACCCGAACATCTCGTACTACACCGTGGGTTACGAGAACCTGCGGATGTGGAACCGCCCGCTGATGAACTACCCGGCAATCCCGGGCAAGACCACCGACCTGGAGCCCGACCTGGCTGCGGCACCGCCCGTGGTCAGCGATGGCGGCCTGGAGTACAGCTTCACGATCCGCTCGGGCGTGGACTGGAACACCTCGCCGCCCCGCCAGGTCGTCGCGGCGGACGTGGTCCGCGGCCTCGAACGCGCCTGCAACCCGGTCAAGCCGTCAGGGGCACTGCCCGACTACGAGCCCCTGATCGTAGGGATGACCTCGTTCTGCAACGCGTTCGAGAAGGTATCGCCGACGGTGTCGGC
>JASHUE010000446.1:0-6912 GCA_030040195.1 Streptosporangiaceae bacterium
CGAGAAGGCGTACGTCCGGATCTCGTGGATCGTGTCATCCAGCTGGCGCAGCGCTTCCGTGATGCGCTCGCGGGCTACCTCGCTGGGCAGGTCGACGGCAGCCTGCAGGCTGAGGCCGACCTGGAACAAGCCGTCAACCACCCGGTCGAGCAGCTCCTGGTCGCGGCGCGTGTGCTCGGCGACGGCACCACGGGCCAGGTCCGCGAGATCCTCGCGCCGTCGGGCCTCGGTGGCGTCCCGGATCACAGCCAGGATGAACTGGCCGGTCGCCGTCGGCACAGGGCTCAGGCTGATCTCGACCGGAAGGGTGGCGCCGTCCTTGCGCAGCGCGACCAGCCGGGACCGTTCGGCCATCGGTCGTGTCTGCGGTACCTGCGAGTATGCAGCGCGGTAACGCAGGTGCGCGGCCCGCAGATCGACTGGAACGAGGGACTCGACGGGACGGCCGACCAGCTCGTTGGGCTCATAGCCGAGCATCTCCCCGCATCGCCGGTTAACCAGGACGATTTCCCCGTCGTGGCTGGTCAGGACCAGTCCGTCGCCCAGTGCGTCGATCAGGTGCCAGAGCACTGCCGGCGTGATCGCTCGTATGCGTGGCTGGCTAGCGAGCTGGGCTGGATGCGGACTGACTGGCCGGGACCCGGCCGAGATCGAGGCAGCCCCGGCCTGACCTGGCGTGCCGGCCGCCAGCGCCGCCTCCACCGACGGGTAGATCGAAACCAGGCGGTCGAGTCCCTCGATGCTCAGCACGCGCCTGACGACCGGCGCACCGACGGCGAGCCTCAGCTGGGTGCCATTGACTGCCGCCCGCTGGTAGGCGCGCGCAATCGCGTCTACGGCGGCGTGATCGCACGACACCGTACTGGTCATGTCCGCGACCAGTACCGCAGCCCCGCGGTTGATCACCGACAGCAGCTGCTCGCGGAGCTGGCCCGCGTTCGACACGTCGAGGTGCTCGGGAAGCGTCACGACCGCCTGCAGACCAGCCCACTCCACAGGGAAAGCATCTTGAGGCATGGCAGCCAGAGTCTACGGGTCCGGGGCTGCCTGGGTAGTGGGCCGCGGTGTTGCCGCCGCGGTGGGCTGGCCTCCGGCCAGTCACAGCGGCTTTACGGCTGATGTGTGGTGCCCCGGATCGGCCACTCCCAAAGTCCGATCCGGGACACCGTGGAGCCGCGCCGCCTCATGGCTCCATAAGCTCCGCCGGCTCGCGGCGGGCCGTGGCCAGGGTGGTTCGCGCCCGGCCGAATTGAAGGAGCATCTGGGGAGCCCCGGGCAGGCTCAGGCGGGCGCTAATCAGCGAGCGGATGGCGGCGGCCTCCAGTGGCTGGGTGTAGAGGCTGGCGAAGACCCAGCTTCCCGCGGCGTGGGCAAGCGCCCGGTGCAGCGCCTGGCCGGCGAGTAGCCAGTCGGCCCGTCCGTCTCCATGGGTGACCAGCACCGCGGTCGCAGCGGCAGGTGACCCCCCCGTCGTGAGCTGGCCGAGCTCGCGCCCAAGGTCGAAATCGCGCTGGCGCAGCCGCCCGCGCATCCCGTCGCCAGGGGCCGTGGTGGCCGGGAACGCCTGGGCCGGGACGCCGTCGCGGGCAGTGCTGCCCATGACCCGGGTCCATCGCCGGACCTCCGCGCGGGCCACGGGGTCGAGATCCTGTCGGCGGCTGGCCGCAACAATGATGTCCGCGAGCTGCCGGTAGATGATGGTCGGCGGGACGAGGACGAGGGTGGCCCCTTCGGCCAGCGCATCATGCTGAAGCGCAGGCAGCAGCCCGTCCGGGAGTGGCTCATCGGCGAACGGGCCGCGATGGGTGTGCCGGTGCGGGATCGCGTCGAGCATCCGGCGCTCGGCCTCGGTCAGCGGGGCCCCGGCGCTCAGCCGTACCCTGGCGAGCAGCCGCAGCCTGGCGGGGTCAGGGAGCAGATCGACGTAGGGCTGGTATCCGATTGAGCGGATCGCGAGCCGGAGTCCGAACAACGCGGCACCGCAGCTGATGAGCATCTCCCGGCCGACCGGATCGGTCCGGAGCTTGCGGCGCGGGTCGGCGTACAGTTCGATTGCGTCTTCGCTGATCTTGAACCGCCACGGCTGCGTGTTGTGCACCGACGGCGCGCGCGCCGCTGTCCTGATCAGGTAGCCCACCCGGCCGGCGGGGATCGGCACCGCTTCGCTGGCGCGCGCCGGGGCCTGGCCGTGCCGGGCGCCGCACGGGATCCTGCTGGTCATGAGCATCACCTGCCTCGTTATAGGTCACGGTGCTCCTCGCCGGGCGCGCAAGGCCAGTGCCTATGGCCCCCGCGGGACTGACCAAGGTCCCGGCCGTGGCGTTGGCAGCCTGGCGAACGGACCAGGTCATTCCTCCCGGAGGGTCAGATTGTTCAGTGCCTCGTAGGCGCGGGCGAGTCGCTCGCCATCCCACTCGATCGCCGGGTCAGGCTCAAGGAACGCCAAGGCGATACTTGCCACGCCCAGGCTGGCCAGGGACCACTCCTGCGGTTTCCCGGCCCCGGAGGGAATGGCCCGCGCCCGGTAGGTGCCCAGCCCAGGCTCGGACAGGGCCTCGATGACCAGCCCGCGCATGGTCGCGTCCACCAGCGTGGCCAGCGTCTCAAACGTAGCCCCGAGATCGGGCCGCAGCCGGTAACCGAGCAGTCCCGCCAGACGCTGCCAGGCCCTGGCGACCTGGGCCCGGTGGTCGTGCTCGGACTGGGCCAGCGCTGCCCGGACCTGATCTCGCAGCTCGCCGTCGGGAAGGCTCGCGAACGTCGCTTGCAGGGCGAGGTAGGTACGCCACTGCAACGACCCGGAAAGGGTCTCGAAGTCGAACAACGCGAGCCGGCGGACGAGCTCGAGTACCAGGCCGTGGCGCTGCTCGGGGGTGTCCAGCGCGTCCGGGCGCTCGGTCACGATGCGCCTGATCAGGGCGAGCTCGTCATCGACAATCGTCGGGGTGGCGCGTAGGGCCAGCTCCTTGACGAGGTCGCTGAAGAACAGGTCCTTGTACGGCCAGCGCCGGTAGACCGCGCTGCGCGAGACGTCGGCGTCGCGGATGACCTCCTCGAGGCTGATGTGATCCAGGCTCACGGTCAGGCCGGCACGATTCACCATGGCGACGGCCGCCTGAAGCATGCGCTGCTCGGTCTCGTGGTCAGACAGCCTGCGCGCACGCCGGGCCAGGCCCGTTGGCGCCTGGGAGTGGTCCATCGCTGGGCACCTGCCTTAGGACTTAAGACTCTATGTTTCAAGTTTCGTATTCGAGATTCTGACCTCAGGATACCCGAGACGAGTCGTCCGGAACCGGCGGCTCACCGGCGGCACGAGGAGGAAGCAATGCGTAGCTGGCCTTATAGCGATGAGAGGCTCCGGGCCATGTACCCAGGAGGCCGTGCCGACGCGACCGCACGTCGTCTCGCCCGGATGTGGGCCGGGGTAATTGGGCTGGGGCTGATGCCGAGACGGTGGGTGACGCTCGAGGTCACGGGCCGCCGCTCGGGACGGGTCGCGCGGTTCCCGCTGGGAATGGCCGATCGGGAGGGGCAGTGGTATCTGGTGTCGTTCCTCGGCGAGCGGTGCAACTGGGTCCAGAACGTGCGCGCCGCCGGGGGCAGGGCGACGTTGCGCCGCGGCCGCGCGGTGGAGTGCAGGCTCACCGAGGTGCCGGCGAGCGAGCGCGCCCCGATCATCAAGCGCTACCTCCAAAAGGTGCCGGGGGCACGCCCGCACATCCCGGTCGACCGGCGTGCGCCGGTGGCCGGATTCGAGGCGGTTGCGCCGCGCTACCCTGTGTTCCGCGTCGCCCCGCAGAACGGGTCAGGTCGGCAGGCGCGGAAGCGTCACTGGTGGCGGTGGATTGCCGCGAGCCTGGTCGCGCTCGTGCTCCTGCTGGTTCTGGCGGCCGGCCTGTTCGTCACGCTCCAGCCGGTCCCGGCCGCGCTCGCGTTGCCCTCGGGCGGCGCCCGCCCCCCGGTGGGTCCCCTCGACGGCACCTGGAGCACTGGAGCCGGATCGGAGGCGGGCTTCCGGGTCGGCGAGAGCGTGCTCGGCTTCAGTAACGAGGTCGTCGGCCGGACGAACGGCGTCACCGGCACGATCACTGTGTCGGGCGACCAAGTCAGAGCGGCGATGTTCCGCATCGACCTGGCTACCGTCACCGTGAGCGGCAAGACGCAGCCTCAGTTCGCCACGAGCCTCGACACCGCGCACCATCCGGTGGCCACGTTCACGCTCGCGCAGCCGGTCACGCTGGGTTCCGCCTTCGCCGCTGGCACGACCGTCACGGTGAGTGGCACCGGCCGGCTCACGCTGCGCGGATTCTCCCGCCTGGTGACGTTCTCGATCACGGCCCGACGGGACGGGCTGGGCCTCGAGGCTGCTGGATCGATCCCGGTAGCGTTCTCGGCCTGGGGCATCAGGGGGCCCGCCGGCTTCGGTTTCCTCGGCTCACTCGCCAACCGTGGCGTCGCGGAGTTTCTGGTCGTGCTGCACCGCGGTTCACCGGACTAAGGCCGAGCCGGAGAGCGGCGCGGGCAGTCAGGAGCGGGCGCGTCCAGGCCGAGGCGCCGCTGCTCGATCGCGAGGCAGCGGTCTTCGACGTAGAGCAACCCGGCGCTCTCGGCAATCCGGCGCGCCTGCGGTGAGGCGATGCCGAGCTGCAGCCACAGCGCAGTGGCGCCTGCGGCGATGGCCTGCCGGGCGAACTCAGCCGTCTGCGCCGATGGCCGGAACACGTCGACCAGCCCCACCTGCTCCGGCACGTCGGCCACCGCCCGGTAGACCCGCTCGCCGAGGATCTGGTCGGCATGCGGGTTCACGGGAATGATGCGCCAGCCGTGCCGCTGCATGTGCGCCGGCACCGAGTGCGCCGCCTTGGCCGCCACGGAACTGGCGCCGATCACCGTGATCGTGTCGTACGAGGTCAGGATGTGCTCGACGATCGCATCGGTCTGGCTCACGTTGTCACCGTAACCTGGGGCGATGGACGATCCGTATGACCTGGAACGCTTCGTGACCGCCCAGGATGCCCACGGCAGCTATCAGCGCGCACTTGATGAACTGCGCCGCGGGCGGAAGACCAGCCACTGGATGTGGTTCGTGTTCCCGCAGATCGCGGGTCTGGGCCAGAGCCCGACGTCGAAGCTGTACGCGATCAGCTCGCTCGCGGAGGCACGGGCCTACCTGGATCATCCGGAGCTCGGCGCTCGGCTGGCGCAGTGCGCGGACATCCTCGCCACTCACCGGGGCCGAACCGCTGAGCAGATCTTCGGGGGAATAGACGCGATGAAGCTCCGGTCGTCCATGACCCTGTTCATGCACGCCGCGCCGGAGCAGCCGGCGTTCCGGCAGGTTATCGAGCAGTTCTTCGGCGGCGTTCCCGACCCTGCCACCGAGCGGCGCATCTAAGACCGCCCGCCCGCGTTGCGGCCGGGCGGCGGCGGCTGCGCCATTGCCTGCCCGAGAACCGCGCCAGGGCCGGAGAACGCGAACGCGGCGGCATCGGCCTCCAGCGCCGTCCTCAGCAGTGGTGTCGCGGCCGGGCCCAGAACCGGCAGCGCGTCGAGGCCATGCCAGGCGACTTCCACCAGCTCACCGTCATGGACCCGGGCCTCGCCGCCCGCGGCCCGGCAGCGGAAGCAGTACTCCAGGTACCGGACTTGGTCCCCGTTTGGGTAGGTGATCGGCGGCGAGACGCTGATGGTCGTGAGCACCTCAGGGACGGCGATCACGCCGGTTTCCTCGTAGATCTCCCGGCAGGCCGCGTCGGCCGGCTGCTCGCCGGGATCGATAATCCCGCCGGGCAGCGTCCAGTTGCCGGTGTCGTTGCGTCGTCCGAGAAGCACCCTGCGCTGGTCGTCCAGCACAACGCCCATGGCGGTGGACAGCCAGAGCTGGTCATGGCCGACCTTCTGGCGCAGGTCGAGAACGAACTGAGGAGTCGGCATATGTCCATTGTCCCGGTGTCCCGGTCGAGGCCAGAGGCGGGCACCGGGCTCAGCCGGCCCGTGTGGCCCGGCAGACGACATCCTCAACGGCGGCCGCGAAGTCGGGGGGCAGGGGCCGGAAGTCCGTGATGGCCCTGGCCTCGGCCGGCGAGCGGGCGCCGACGATGGCCCGTGCTCCCTTGGCGAGCACCCAGCCGACGGCAAGGCCGGCCATCGTCATCCACCCCTGTGCGGCGAGTTCGCCCAGCTCGCGCCGAAGCTGGGCGAGGTCCAGCCGGGCCGGATCAGCCCAGGGCAGGTCCCGCCGAAAGTCGCCGGCCCCGAGCGCGTCCAGCTCAAAGTCGTCAGCCAGGAAGCCTGATGCGAGCGGCGACCAGGCCAGGAAGGCGGCGCCGTGGCTGGCGCACCAGTCGAGTACTCCGTCCGCGTAAGGATCGCGGTGCAGCAGCGAGAACTGATGCTGGACGACGCTGACCTGGCCGATCGCTGCGGCGCGGTCCATCAGCTCGACCGCGTGGTTGGACAGGCCGCCTGCTCGCGCCTTTCCCTCGCCGACTAGGTCGCAGACGGTCTCCCACGCTCGTTCCACTGGCGTGTCCGGGTCCGGGTCATGCAACTGCAGCACGTCCACGGACGAGACGCCGAGCCGGCTGAGGCTGGCCTCGACGTCGGCGCGGATGGCATGGGCAGAGTGATCCTCGTACGAGCGGCCGTCCGGCCGCCGGAACGTGCCGCACTTGGTCAGCAGCACCGGCCTGGTCTCCCTGCCCGCCAGCGCGGCGCCGGTGATCATCTCCGCCCGCCCCCAGCCGTAGAACGGGGCCGTGTCGATCCAGCCCACGCCTGCCCTGATCGCCGCCAGGACGGTGGCCACCGCACCCTCACGGTCGGTGGCGCCCCAGTCGAGGTACCAGCCGGGCCCCGAGCCCAGCGGGGCGGTGCCGAGCCCGGCAGCGCCCGGCAGTTCGACGGTGTCGG
>JASHUE010000046.1:0-3180 GCA_030040195.1 Streptosporangiaceae bacterium
GTCAAGGAGCGCGACCGGGTGCGGAACGAGCTGCTGGGCCAGGGCTGGACGGTGCCGCAGGCCGAGGCCAATTTCGTCTGGCTGCCGCTCGGCGAGCGCGCTGACGACTTCGCCGACTCCTGCAATCTGGCGGGCGTGAGCGTCCGGCCGTTCTCCCCCGACGGCGTCCGGGTGACCATCGCCGACCCGGAGGCCAATGACGCCTTCCTGGCCGCCGCGCGGGCCTGCCGGCACCTCCGTTAGCCGCCGCGGGATCCCTCGACGTCCCCAAGATGGCGTCGGTCTCGATCCCGTCGATACGTGACAAAATGGATGGCATGAGGACGCTGGCGGAGATCAATCTCGACCTGGGCACGGTGGTACTGCGCCCGGCGCGGCGGGAGGACATACCGGCGATTGTCGGGCTGATCGCCGCCGATCAGCTCGGCGCGACCAGGGACGGCGTGCGCGACCAGGCTGATCTGGAGGCATACGAGGCGGCGTTCCAGGCCATCGACGCCGACCCGGCCCACGTCCTGCTGGTCGCCGAGCGGGCCGGCGCGGTCGTCGGCACGCTGCAGCTGTCGTTCCTGCCCGGCCTGGCCCGCCGGGGCGCGCTGCGGGCCCAGATCGAGGCGGTACGGGTGGCCGGGAGCACGAGGGGCAGCGGGCTCGGCGCGGCGATGATGCAGTGGGCGATCGACGAGGCCCGCAGGCGTGGCTGCGCGCTGGTCCAGCTGACTTCGGACAAGTCCCGCACCGACGCGCACCGGTTCTACCAGCGGCTTGGCTTCGTGTCCTCGCACGAGGGCATGAAGCTCAAGCTCTGATCGGCGGTCATGAAACTCTACGTGCTGCACGAGAACCCCGAGTGGTATGCGCCGCTGGCCGGCGCCTTCGACCGGGCCGGGCTCCGGCATGAGCAGTGGCTGCTCGGCGAGGCGGCCATCGACCTGACCGAGGAACCGCCCGCCGGCGTGTACTGGTCGCGGATGAGCGCCTCATCGCACACCAGGGGACATCCGTTCGCCAAGGACCAGACCCGCGGCGTGCTCGCCTGGCTGGAGGCGAACGGCCGGACGGTCGTGAACGGACGCCGGGTTCTCGACCTGGAAATGAGCAAGGTCGAGCAGCTTGCGGCGCTCGCCGCAGCCGGCTTCGACGTGCCCAGGACGATCGCCGTGGCGGGCTCGGGTGAGCTCGCGGCAGCGGCGCGGAAGCTGCCCGCTCCCTTCCTCAGCAAGCACAACCAGGGCGGCAAGGGCCTGGGCGTACGGAAGTTCGATAGCCACGCCGAGTTCGATGCCTATCTGGCCGGGCCAGACTACGAGCCGCCGGTGGACGGCATCACGCTGCTGCAGGAATTCCTGGTCGCGGCCCAGCCGCGCATCACCAGGGTGGAGATCGCCGGCGGCGAGTACATCTACGCGATCACCGCGGACACCGCGCGCGGCGGATTCCGGCTATGTCCGGCCGATGCCTGCGCGATCGGGACGACCGGCCCGGAGCCGAGCCTGTTCGCGCTGCGCGCGGGGTTCAGCCACCCGGTCATCGGCCGGTACATTGACTTCGCTGCCCGGCACGGCATCGGCATCGCCGGCTTCGAGTTCATCGAGACGGCGGACGGGCGCCTGGTGACCTATGACATCAACACGACCACCAACTACAACGCCGAGATCGAGGCTGTCGCCCCGCGGTCCGCGCTGGCTGCCGTGACCGGCTACCTGGGACGGCTGCTCGCGGCGGAGCAGGCGCACGGTTGAGCGCCGGGAGGGCGAGAATGCGGTTCGGGTACTGGATGCCGATCTTCGGCGGCTGGCTGCGCAACGTCAAGGATGAGGGCATGCCCGTGTCCTGGCCGTATATCAGGGACCTCGCGGCCCAGAGCGAGCAGGACGGCTTTGACCTCTCGCTGATCGCCGAGCTGAACCTCAACGACATCAAGGGACACCGAGCTCCGTCGCTCGACTGCTGGACGCTGGCGCCCGCCGTGGCCGCTGCGACCAGCACGCTGGAGCTGATGCTGGCCGTCCGGCCGAATTATCACTCGCCGTCGCTGACCGCCAAGTCGCTGTCGACGCTGGATCTCATCGCGCCCGGCCGGATTTCGCTGAACGTCGTGTCCTCGTGGTGGAAGGACGAGGCGGCCCAGTACGGCGCGCCGTTCGACGTGCACGACGCTCGCTACGCCAGGACACAGGAGTGGCTGGAGGTGGTCAGCCGGCTGCTGACCGAGGATACGGTGACTCACTCCGGGCCGCTCTATCAGCTCGACGGCGCGGTGCTCGCGCCCAAGCCGAGCCGGGTGCCGCCCGTCTACATGGGCGGTGAGTCGCCCAAGGCCAAGGAGATCATCGCCGCGCAGGCCGACGCCTACGTGATGCACGGCGACGCTCCCGATGTCATCGCGGCAAAGGTCGCCGACCTCAGCGAGCGCCGGGCGGCCGCCGGGCGGCCGCCGATGACGTTCGGCGTGTCGGGCTACGTGATCTGCCGCGACTCGCAGGCCGAGGCCCAGGACGAGCTTGGCCGGATCCTCGACGTCCGTTCCTCGCCCGAGACATACGCGTCCTACCAGGACTTCATCGAGGGATCCCAGCTCGAGTCGCAGGTCTCGCTGGAGGAGTACAGCGTGTCCAACCGGGGCCTGCGCAGCGGGCTGATCGGGACACCCGACCAGATCGCCGGCCAGCTGCGCGCCTACGAGCAGGCGGGCGTCGGCCTGATGCTGCTGCAGTTCTCGCCGCAGCGCGAGGAGATGGCCAGGTTCGGCCGGGACGTGATCAGCCACTGGAGCTGACCTCGCGGTGTCACTGGGCGGCGCGGCGCTCCAGTTTCTCGACCACAAGGCGGTAGGCCTGGCGGGGCCGGCCCGGATGCTGGCGGCGAGCCGGCGGCAGTGGCAGTGCCAGCCCTTCGTCGACGAGGGCGCGCAGCTGGCGCCGGGCGGTCCGCGGCGTGACCGACAGCAGCTGGCCGGTCAGCTCGGCGTCCACCACCGGAGCGGAGTCGGCGGCGAGCTTGTGCGCGAGGCGGGAGAGTGTCTCCAGCGCGCGCAGCCTGCTCAGGCTGTCAGCCGCTGGCCCGCCGCTACCGCGGCCATCCTGAATCTGGCGGCCGAGACCAGCCGGGCGACGGGCAGCGCGGGCCACGGACTCCGCCGGGCCCACTACGGTCATGCTCGGCACCATCCCGACCAGC
>JASHUE010000447.1:0-7136 GCA_030040195.1 Streptosporangiaceae bacterium
ATGCCGGGCCTGATCGTCGGCGTGCTGTTCGGGATCGGGCTCACGGCCCACGACGGCCCCCAGGCGCGCGCCTACCAGGACGCTCCCGCGTGCACGGGCCAGGCCAACGTGGCCAGCTGCGCCGGCTACTTCACCGCGTACGTCAACGGGGTGCGGACGTCGGCCACCGGGGCCGGCGGGGCGGAGGTGTCGTTCGCGACGCCGCCACGCGGCGTGATCAACGCGTGGGGCGACTTCTGGGGCAACGTCGCGCCGACCGCTGAGTCTTACGAGCAAGGGCACACGCTAACAACGATCAGGGCGTGGCGCGGGACGATCGTCGGAGCCCAGTTCGGCAACACGTGGCAGTGGGTCAACGGCGCCCCGCCCGGGGACACCGCCCCAGTGATCCTGCTCGCCACGTGCTTCGCGCTGCTCCTGCTCGCGGTGCGGCTGCGCGTGCACAGCCTGGCCCGCCACGCTGCCGTATCGGGGGCCGATCGCCGGCGCCTCATCCTCGAGGACGCCGGACAGACGGTCACCGCGGCGGCAGGGGTCGTCCTGCTCGCGGCCGGCTTCTGGCCAGGTGCGCTCCTGGCCCTGGGCGCACTGGCGTGGCTTGGGCTGTCGGTCCGGGCCGTCACCCGGCGGGGCCGGACGCGGCTAGGCCTGCAGCACGCGGCCTGAGCCGGCCAGGCCGACCGCCGACCTTCCCCTTCTCAGGCGGCCGATCACCCGCCTCCGAGCAGGTACGGCTAGGCACGACATGCCGACCTGGGCGCCTATCGGGCGCGATCAGCGCCCTTGCTGGCGCTGCACGACCTGGTTGAGGAGGCGCATGAGCGCCTTCCACGGAGGCAAGCGCGAGCGATCATGAGAAATAGGCTTTCGGCGTCCCGCAGTAGTCGAACACTAAGTCGGAAAACTCACTTGAACTTGGATCTCCTATCGGAGCGGATCACGACAATCGAACTCGCACTATCAGCTTGGGAATCTGAGCGGCACTGCCGCTCACCCGCCTTGAGCTGCGATGCGGGCTGACCAGTAGTACCCGCCACGGACCGCGTTGCGCCAGGGTTAATGGCCCGCCAACGGCCGGTTGGCCCCGCCTGTAGTTTCTGCCGACCTTCCACTCTTCAGGCCTGGCGGTCATTGCAAGCCGACGTTCCGGCCGTGGCTTCGCTGTTCCCAGTTTCAAGATCACTCTCACTTGACGGTCTCCAGTTCATAGGCTGTCTCTACTGGGGATCGCCACAGTCCAGTGATCCTGACCCTCGTCCTTGCCTTCGGGGTGGTCGTCATCTGCTGTAGCTGCTCAGGGGTGAGCCACGGCCCTGACTTGGCTCAATTAGTGCCGAGCGCGCTGAAGCGCTTCGAGCTACGGCGCGTTCACACAACAGTCAGGTAGAACCGCGTCTGGCGGGCGTCCGCCTGCTAAAGGGGCTGGCGGATAGCCCCCAAGCAGTACCCGAGCTCCTCGGGGGCCTCCTTCCCAGCCCATGAGAGGTCTGGAGAGGCGAGCGTGGAGAGGATCACATCCAGGATTGCCACCGCGTCAGCGGGGTCGTGCCAGACGATCGGGAAGCCAGAGAGGTCTGGTTCATCCTGCGCCTCTTGGGCCAGGCGCGCGATGACGTCGTCTGGCACGTCGGCGTGCCCGTCAAAGGCCGACAGCGGTATGCGGCCTGCGGCCGTGGCGATCGCGTCCAGATCCTTATAAGCACGCAACACCGGGACACCCTCATCGCAGAGACTGTGCCTCTGACCATCTTCAAAGACCGGCCACAGCGCGACGCTCATGCCATCCGCTGTAACTGGCAGCCCACTGAATCTAGGCTCAGCTTGAGCCACTGGATACCGGAGGCGTCGGATGCCCGTCTGCTGGCAGATTTAGTCACTATGAAGCGGCCGGCTCCGGGTGACCGTCAGAGCCGTTGGCTGGTGTCGCGGGTCGCCGGAAGCTGGCAGTTGCAGTTACTCCAGCTAGCCGGGGCCGTAATGGCGGACGGGAGCCGGCCGTCATTTCTAGTGTGACACCGTCGGCGGGGCCGATCCATCTGGGAATGGACACCTCGAAGAACACGATCGTGGCGGGCATCTTGATGCCGGGCGAGGAGGTGCCGGTCCTGGACCGGATCTGGAACGACGAGGGCTCGGTGCGGGACCTGATCGGCCGGCTCGGCGACCGGGCCGCGCTGCGGTGCTGTTATCAGGCGGGGCCGTGCGGGTTTGAGCCGCACCGGCTGCTGGCCTCGATGGGCGTGGCCTGCGATGTGGTGGCGCCGTCGCTGATCCTCCGCCGGGCCGGGAACCGGGTCAAGACCGACGAGCCCTATTGCTTAGGAGATCGTCTCGGTCACCTCCGTCGCCTGGTCGATCCCAGCTCAGCCGCCCTACTCGCTTGCCCGGAGTGACCGCTGTTCGCCCTGATTCACTGCCCCGCCGGGCACGTGGCGTGTACGGGCTAACCTGCCGTTTACGAGATCACGGAAGCTCGCTGATGACATGGCGAGGCGGCTGGTCGCAGTGTCAGAGGCAGTCCGACTCCGTCCGGCTCCATGCACTGCCTTGGCTGCACTGTTGGCTGCAAAGCAGAGCCGACGGTTTTACAGGGAGTCGGCGGCCGATCCTGTCGGGTCGGCCTGACCTGGGGTGCGACGGTCGTAACGCTTCAATTGCCAGGCCGGCGCTTCGCCATGGTTGCGAGCGTCGGGTTCATCGATGGCAAGCCGACCCGGCCCGCATGAAGCTTGTTCCGGAGTTGACGCGTGGCTAGGGCACTAGCGATGATCACAGCACCCGGATCGTTGGGTGCAGGGATGGCGATGGATTCGACGGCGTTGCCCGCAGGTGAGCGGGTGTGGCGCTTGACGTGGCCCGGCCGTCTTCTCGCTGCGGGCTTCGCTGCGTTCTTCGGCCTGGTGGCGGTCATCTCGCTGGTGGGTCGCGCTTCGGTGGGGGTCCACCTGCTGGCTGTGCCGTTTGCCGGGTGCATGGTCGTAGCCGTGTGCGTGGCGCGCAGCAAGGTCGTACTGACACTCGACGCCCTGCTGATACGCAATCCTTTCGGCGTGCACCGCATACCGCTCAGCCAAGTCACATCAGTGACCAATCTGCGTAGGGGCTCGATAACGCTGACAACGGCCGGCGGGGCGCGGATTGAGATCTTCGCCGTGCATACCCCGGTCCTGGCCTGGATCATGCGTCGGCATTCTCGCGCTAACCAGCTGATGGAAGCGATCGAGGACTGCGCGATAGCCTCCGGGGCTCGCATCAAGTATCTGCGCAGCGCGGTTGGCGCGGCTCCGGCCGAATTTCCCAAGTCTGCTGTGCCAGCCACCCAGCAGCATCGACGCCAGGAGATCGGCCAAGAAAGTTCGCCATTGCGCAGCCCGGCGGTCGCAGGAGCCGACGCGTTAGGTGCCGAGGACGGACACCGATTCCCGATTCGCGCCTGGTACCTGGGTTACCGCTCAGCCGAGGTGGATGCACTGATGACGCGGATCGAGTCGAGCCTTGGCGCGGCTGCCGGGTCTGATCGGGGGGTGACTGCGGCGGATGTCCGGGCGGCCAGGTTCGGGGTAACTCGCCGCGGCGGATATGACCAATCAATGGTCGACGAGGCTCTAGAGGCATATGCCGAGCGGTTGGAGTGGGCAGAGGGAGGGTAAACGCCCGTGACCAAGCCAGTGCGGAGCTGACCGCGCGATCACAGATGCGATCGACACTCACGTCCAGGCCGAGTACACCGATGATGACCAGGACGATGAGGGCTCGTCGGGGGCGCGAGTCCCGGCGGGCTAATGGCCCATTAATGGCCCGGCCACCGGCATTCATGGGCAATGAAGAAGGCCCGGCCGCGGCGGTCACCACCTCTACCTGGGCCTTCGCGATGGAGCGGGTGACGAGAATCGAACTCGCACTATCAACTTGGGAATCTGTCGTATCGGCCCAGTTGGAGGCCCTGAGCTGCGCATTCGGATATCCACGAGTGACTCTGATTGCCCAGGGTTCGCCGACGTTAATGGCAAGCCAATGGCGCGGCGATCTTGTTAATCGGCAGGTGCGATCAACGTTATTCGTCAGAGGGCTATGGGGCCCCCGCGGGCTGACTGCCTCGCACCCGGAAGGGCTAGCATCATGCCGGCAGCCCTGCGTGTCGGCGGCCGATGGCTCCGGCAGAGACGATGCGCTGGAGAAGTGCGGTCGGCTGGCCTGGTCGCTGTCTTGTGCCGCGCGGACATGCACCACTAGAAGGCCAACAGGACGCAGCGACGTCTACCGTCCGAGCATGGACATTGACTGGAACGCCGAGATGGTCGATCAGCTTGAGCGGCGCTGGCAGCATCAGCTTCGGCCGCCAGCTCGACGAACAGATCCACCATGGCGCCGAAAACTCCACCCGCTCTGCAGATCGCGGCTGACGGCATGCCGGCTGCTTTTCCGCCAGGGCTTGCCGGGCGCACTCGCTCGCGTCGTTTACTCCTTCTCGCTGGGAGCTGATATCCGCGGCGCTGCTAGGGCACCCGACCGACGGTGGCCAGCCGGCCGACGACAGGTTCGAAGGCATCGATGAGATGCGGGAACAAGGTGATGTAGGACACCCCGGTCTCTTCTCTGACGCGAAGTATCTGCTCGACGATATCCGCCTCGGTTCCGAACGCCAGGTAGGGCGAGTCGAGCAGGTCGTCGACGCTGACCTCGGCGTCTAGGACGAACTGCGGGAGCCGTCGGTCGAGGTCGCCGAGGAACGAGGCGGCGGCGGCCCGGCGATCGGTGGTCACCACTGCATCGAGAATCAAGATGTTGATCTCCAGTTCGTCCCAGCGCGCGCCGGCGGTCTCGCGCACCAGGGCGACCTTGTCCTTCAGTGACTTCAGCGAGAGCTGGCTCGCGCGCAGGAAACCTTGCGCCGCCGAGGCCGGGAGAACACTGACGATGTCGGCCTCCGCAGCAGCGAAGGTCAGCAGCCGACGGCCGCCTCCGCCCAGCATCAGCGGTATGCATGGGCGCTGAGCCGGCGGCGGGTACGGCGGGTAACCACGGACCTGATAGTGCACACCGTCGTAGCTGAACGTCTGGCCGTTGAAGGCCATTTTGGCGATCTTCACCGCCTCCGCGAGACGCTCGAACCGGACAGCGCCGCCCTCGAAAGCCATGCCCGCCATCTCGTACTCGACGGACAGATAGCCGGCGCCCATGCCCAGCTCGAAGCGGCCGTCGCTCAGTACGTCGAGGGTTGCAGCGTCCTTGGCCATCACTAGGGGGTGGCGGAAGTCGTTGCACAGGACGCACGAACCAATACGCAGCCCAGTGTTGTCAGCGACCATCATCAACTCTGGGATCGTTCCCAGTTCGTTGAACAGGTGGTCCGCCATAACGAAGATGTCGTATCCGTGCGATTCGGCCTTCCGCGCATGAGCGAGGACAGCAGATCGCGTCATCTCGGACGATGTTGTCCCGAAGCGAAACCGCCTCAACTTGTGCCGCCCGTCCCTGTCGACCATGAGCACAGCATGTTCCGCCGTTGCCGAGCCGAGCAAGGGCGGTGATGCCTGCCTGGCGAGCCAGCGTCGGTCCGCTGATGGGGTGCCGTTCTCTACCGTCGGAGTCCTGGGCAAAACTAGTGACAAGTCTCAGCGAGTTGAGGAAGCTCAACTCGTGAACGGGACGCCCGCGTCAGATGATCAGCGCAGCCGGCTGGAGCGCAGGCTCAGGGGGAAGCTGATCAGCCGACGCGGATTCCGGCGGCTGTGGTTCGGGCAAGCGATCAGCGAGTTCGGCAGTCAGGTGACGGTGCTGGCGCTTCCACTCACCGCCGTCCTGATACTGCACGCCACCGTATTCCAGGTTGGCCTGCTGACTACGGCCGGGATGGCTGCCTTTCTGTTGATCGGTCTGCCCGCGGGGGTGTGGGTCGACCGCCTGCGCCGCCGCCACATCATGATCGCGGCGGACACCGTCCGGGCGGTCACGCTTGCGTCGGTTCCCGTAGCCTACGGGCTTGGCGCGCTGACCCTCTGGCAGCTGTATACGGTGGCGTTCATCAGCGGCGTGGCGACGGTGTTCTTCGACGTCGCGTACATGTCCTACCTGCCCGGCTTCGTCGGCCGGGAATTCCTGGTGGAAGCGAACGCCAAGCTGCAAGCAACCTTATCGGTCGCGCAGGTCAGCGGACCATCCGCGAGCGGCTTTCTGATCGGCCTGCTCTCTGCCCCAGTCGCGTTCCTGGCCGACGCGGCCAGCTTTGTGGTCTCAGTGGCCTCGCTGCTGATGATCCGCGAGCGGGAACCAGCACCAGAGCGCGCCGGACCGCGTCATCTCCCCTCTGAGATCGCTGAAGGCCTGCAGTTCGTCATGCGGCAGCCGATCTTGCGGATGATCACAGTCGCGACGACTACCTGGAACTTGTTCACCTCGGCGATCTACGCGCTGAGCGTGGTCTTCCTGGTCCGGCAGGTACACCTGGGCCCGAGCGCGATTGGCCTGCTGACCTCGCTCGGGGCCATAGGCGGCATAGTCGGCGCGCTCAGCTGCGGCGTGTTGCGGCGCAGGCTCGGCTCCGCCCGCATCATCTGGGTCTCCGCTACCGTGTCAGCGCCGTTCACGCTGCTCATACCGGCCACTGTGCCAGGGCCTGGCCTGCTCTGCTATGCGGCGGGACTGTTCATGTTCAGCTTCGGAGCGGTCGTCTACAACGTCCACCAGACCTCTTTCCGTCAGCTGCTGTGCCCGCAGCGCCTGCTCGGCCGGATGAACGCCACCGTGCGCTTCATCATCTGGGGCATCATCCCAATCGGCGGCTTGCTCGGCGGTGCGCTGGCAACCTGGCTACACACCCGTACTGCGCTGTGGGTCTGCGCAGCTGGGGTAACCCTGGCCCCGATCTGGCTGCTCGCGTCCCCGCTGCCGCGGATGCGGGACACGGCCGATGTGGATCCAGCGCAGGCGGAAAGCGGGACGGTCGCGGCGGCTGCCGCAGGACGATCAGAGCCGGACGCCGATCGTGGAACAGGCTCGGCACCCAGGTGAGAGGTCTGCGCTTGGCGGGAATGCACGGTTGACCTGAGCCTTCACATGAGAGCGGGTGACGAGAATCGAACTCGCACTATCAGCTTGGGAAGCTGACGTTCTGCCATTGAACTACACCCGCGAGC
>JASHUE010000448.1:0-12003 GCA_030040195.1 Streptosporangiaceae bacterium
AGAATCAGGTTCCGCTGCGGGTGCGAGGCGACCTCCTCAGCGGTGATCTTGCCGTCGTCGAGCAGCGTCTGCACCATGGTGTGGTCGTGCGTTATCTGGAAAATCTTGCCGTCACGGAGCAGGTAGGCGCGCGAATCGCCGATGTGAACCAGACCCAGCTGCGAGCCGGACCACAGCAGCGCGGTCAGCGTTGTGCCCATGCCGGATAGCGCGGGATCCGCCTGCGCCATCTCGGCGAGCGTCCGGCTGGCTTGCCGGACGGCGTGGTCGAGCGCGTTCAGCAGCTCACCGGCCGGCACCTGCGTGTCGAGCGGCTTCAGCGCGTCGATGACCGCAGCGCTGGCAACCTCGCCGCCGGCGTGGCCGCCCATGCCGTCGGCGACCGCGAGCAAGCGCTCCCCGGCGTAAGCCGCATCCTCGTTTTCCTCTCGCTGCAGGCCGACGTCTGTCTGAACCGCGTAACGGATGGCAAGCGTTGCCTCGGTCTTGTGCCTGGCTGTTTTGTCCATCGCGGTGTTGTCCATGGCGCTGTCGTTCATGGTCGAGCCCTTTCCTGATAGGTACCCGATGAGGAACGTGGCGAGTTCGCGCCTGCCCGTGGTCTCGGCCTCAACCTGATCCCAGTACGCGGTCACCAGCGCGGCCGCCCTGGGCGGCGGCGCCTGGCTCGCCTCACGGATGCCGGCCAGCGGCATGCCCAGACGGCGCAGCCACGCCACCAGCCGGGCCTGCTCGAGCTGAGCCGGATCGTAGAAGCGATATTGCGATGCGGGGTCGATGGCGGCCGGGCGAAGGAGGTCAAGCTCGTCGTACAGCCGCAGCGCCTTGCGCGACAACCCGGATGCGCGGGCAAACTCCCCGCTGGTCATCAGCTCCACCGCGGCCTCCTCATACCGGGCACGATGCCCGGCTCTGGCATCGTGAGGGTGGCCCCTGGGGCGAGGTCAAACCCGGGCGGCCGCCCGCAGTCAGGGTAACGAGCCGCGGCCGCGAAATGCGCGTGTCCACGATCGGCCGGGCGCGCGGCCGATCGCGGGGCGAGATGACCGCCCGGTTGCCTGCTCGCGAGTTACCGAGCGAGCCCGAGCCTGCGCCAGTCGGAGACGAGCACGATGGCGAGTTGCCGGAGCGCCACCTGCCAGGTGGCCGGGCCGTCGCGCCAGTCGAAGCTGCCGCCGGCCAGCCTGGACGCGGCGACGATGTCGTCGGGTACGACGACCAGGCCACGGGCGGCTGGGAGGTATCGGCTTAGCTGGTGGACATCCAGCCGGGCGTCCTTGGCTGGCATGCGGTTGACCACTACCGTGATCGGCCGTCCCCATTGGTGCAAAAGGTCGGTCGACTCCGCGACCAGGCTCGCGGTCGCGGGCTGGGCGTCGGTTATCAGCACCACCTGGTCGGCTGCCGCGATTGCGGCAGCGGATGCCGGGTCCTGGAGTCCGGTACCGCAGTCCAGGAGGATCAAGCTAAAGAAGTCCTTGAGCCTGGCGATCACCCGGCCGTAGGCCTCCTCGTCCAGGGCCGCCATCCGCGCGGGATCGGTCGGGGCGGGAACGACCAGCAGGCCGTGCACGGCCCGGCCCAGCTGCGAGTCGAGCGCCGTCAGCGAGAGCTCGTCGTCTTCGGTCACCAGCTGGGCCAGGTCGTCGACATACCAGTTCTGGTCAGGCGTGAGGACCCGTCCGAGCGAGCCGAAGTCCGGGTTCGTGTCCACGGCCACGATCGGGTCCCGGCGCAGCAGCGACAGCAGGGTGCCGAGCAAGGCGGTGACCGTCGTCTTGCCCACGCCGCCCTTGGGCGAGACCACTGCGATGGTGGCGCAATGCAGCAGGCGTGGCTCGGTGATCACGGCGTCCAGCCGGCCGATGTAGTCGAGCTCACGCCACCTGCTCCTGGCCCGGTCAAGCCGGGACGGCGCCATCGCGAGGGTCAGGTCAGCAGGCATCAGCCGAGTGCCAGCGGCATGCCGGCTGTCCTGTGGCCGGGCTGGCGGCGCCGCCGCGCCTGCCACTCCTGTGGCCGCTTGTTGCGCGCTGTCGCTGGCGCCTGGCTCGTCGATCACAATGAGCCGACCCGGCCCGTCCGCCCCGGCCGGATGGTCGCGACCGGGAAGGAGTTCGTCCGGCGAAAGCTGGCCCGGGTGCCCGGCTGTGGCACTGGTTCGCGGCGGCTGGTACGGCAGGTCCGCTTCGCGGCCCGGCCGCGCCGGCCGGTTGTAGAACGCGGTCACCGCCGCCGCCAGCCTGCTCACCCGGCCAACGTCCGTCGGCAGCAGATCCTCGGTGCGCTCGAGCGGCGTGAGGCTGTCGCCCCGCTGATCGGTCCGCACGGCGCTGCGGGGGACGTGGCGGCTCAGCAGCACCCTGTCCCTGGCGAAGGATCCGCGGCCGACTCCCGGCAAATGGGACTGGTCCGTCCGCGCCCGCCTGGAACTGCGCGCAGGAGGCCGCGCGGGCGCGGGCGGGATGTCCTGCGGGCCCGGCACGAGCGAGCCGTCAGGTCCCGCTGGGGCCTGCGGGCCATGCCACTGCATCTCGGCTGGCCCGCCAATCAGCTGGATCACGGCTCCGGGCGCTATGCCGTTACCGGCGAGCGTGCTGTCGGCCGCCAGGACCCTCCCGTGCGCGTCCGCCAATCGCCAGCCATCGCTGCCGTCGGCGGCCGGGTTGGGGTGCAGCCCCGCCATCGCCAGTATGTCCGGCAGGAACGCGGACAGCGGCACGTGCACCGGCAAGTCCACCCGATGCTGCCCGAACGGGCTGACGACCGTCACATGCTGTCGCTGGTGTTCTGCTGTGCTCATCTGCTGATACCTGTTTCCCGGCCGGCCGGGCGAATCGCAGTCGCCCGGCGGCCTTGTCGTGGCTAGCTGTTCCGGCCCGTCGTGGCTAGCTGTGGTGGCTCGGCTTGCTGCTGGGCTTCGTGCCCGGCTTGGTGCTGGCCTTGCTGCTCGGCTTGGTGCTTGGCGCGCTGCTTGGACCGACCGCGATGCTGGGGTGGACCTTGGGCTTCGCCCGGTGCGGGATAGGAGCGGCCAGACTCGACTGCGTGGCCGCAGTTACCACGAGCGCCACCTCGCCGCGAGCCGCGTAACCAGCCAACCGCGTCGCTATCGCCGCAGGCACTATCACGGTGGCCGTTACCAGGCCGGCCGCAGCAGATCCCTGCACATCCCAGACAGTGCTGCTGACCAGCGGCGACGCCGGCGCATTGGAGGAAGGGACAAACACGATCAGTACCTGCTCGCCGGCCGTGAGGCCACCGGCGGGCAGCTGTCCCGGCTTCAACGCCAGTCCGACGAGAGCGTTCGCGACCAGCGGCACCGACGCGGCGGGAGCGAGCAGCGAACGGGTCACGATCGTCTCGCTGGGCAGGGCCGTCGTGGTCGCCTGGCCGAGGAGACTCGGTTCTGCCGTCGGCCCGAGGCTGCCAGGCGGCGCGCTGATCCCGCGGCGAACTGTGATCACGAGCAGGTCAGCCGCGCTGATCCGGGCGCCCTGGGGCAGCGCGGTGTCGGTGATGAGGATCTGGGTCAGTGCGGGCGGGTTCGGCACGGTGAGCCGACCGATCAGGTAACCGCCGCCTCCCGCCGCGAGAACGGCCACGATGCAGGCGAGCACCAGCGCCTTGCGGCGCCGGCGCGCGGGAGGGGGTTGCCGCGCGGTCAGCAAGTCTTCCAGCGATTGCCGCTCTGGCCTGAGGCCGGGCGAGGCCGCCCCGAAACGGCCGGACCTCAGGCGATCATCCGGGCCAGTCATCTGGGTTCACCCCCTGGCTGCCATGCCACCGTCCGTGATCCCGGCGGGGCGGAGGCCGGCGCGTCGGGTGTTGCTGCGGCCGGACCCCATTCGTCGGCCGCGGGTGGAGCGGTGGCGGTCGGAGCAGCGGCGAGCCGCGCGCTGATGAGGGGCGAGCTGAGAGCCGGCGCACGGGGCGGCGGCGACCCGGCGCCGAACTCGGCCGGGCGCGTGATTACCTCAGGCCACGAGTAGCCGCCTCCGCCGTCGGCCGTGCGGAAGAGCACCAGGTCGCCGTCGGCGACACCAGCCTCAGCCAGGGCCGTGCCGGACCTGACCAGTGCCCGTCCGCCCTCGGGTACTCCAGGCCGGGGTGGCGAGCGGTGCTCGATCACCGTGGCCGCCGGGCTCACCCCGATCACCGGGCCAAGCGCATCGGCGAGATCTGCGGGCGTGGCGTCCGACCGCACGCCAACATCCACGTGGCCGCGGGGGCCGGCCACCGTGATCAGGATGACCTTGACGCCACTCATCGGCTCGTCCTCGCGGCCACGCCGGCCTCGAACCAGTTGGCCGCCGCTCCCGGCGGCTGGTCCTCAATCAGGCAGCACTGCACGAGCTGGGGCCTGGCCCGGCCTGAGACCAGGATCCCGCGGCCCGGCGGCCAGGGCCGTGCCGCCACGCCTCCCACAAGCGGGCCCTCGTCTGGCTGCCCGGAGAGGATAAGCGCGTGGTCGGCCACTTCGCGCAGCCGCTGGCCGAATGGCTCGAACGCGGTCCGCTGGCTGCCGGCCACCCTGCGGGCCACGACGACACTCAGGCCTACTTCTGCGCTCTGTGCGACGAGGTCGGCCAGCGGGGCGAATGGGCCGCCCATCGATCCGACGAGCAGGTCGTAGTCATCGACGATCAGCACGTACTGAGGGCCCGACCACCAGCGCCCGCCGCGCAGCTCGGAAACGCTGGCCCCATCCGGTGGCACTCTGGGCTGCAGTTCGGCCGCCAGCCGCGCGGCCAGGTTTTCTGCTGCCTTGGCGCTGGCCGCGTACCCGTCTATCGCCGGTGCCTCAGCCAGGTCAATCAGACCCCGGCCCGGGTCGATGAGCACGAGCGCAAGTCCGGCTGTCCCCGCCGCCCGGACGGAGCCGTCCCCCTGATCGCGGTCAGGCTGCGCGGCGGCCTGCAGGTATTCGATCATGCGCCGCAGCAACGTGGTGCGGCCCGATCCGCCGTCCCCGTAGACGAGCATCCGCATGCCTCGTCCGGTCAGCTGGAGCTGGACCGGCCGGCTACGGAACTCGCTGATGCCGAGCAAGAACCCGCCGTCGGGCGCCGGGCCGGCCGACCCTGCCGCCATGGCGAGCTGGGCCACCTGCCCGCTGGTCACGCGGGCTGGGAGGACGGCTATGGCCGGCGCCCTCCGGCCACCGGCCGCGGCGGTGATGTCGGCCACGGCCGCGGCCAGGCTGCCAGGGGACGGCTCGATCGACAGGGCCGGCAGCGCGGTCTGGAAAACATGCCCGTCCCTGGTCAGCCCGCGTCCTGGCAGGTCGGCTGGCACCCTGGCGGCGGCCTGTCGGCCCGCCAGTGACTCGGTCGGGTCGGCGAGGTGCAGTTCCCACCGGGTGCCGAGCGCATCGAGCAGCTGCGGCCTGACATCGAGCCACCGGTTAGCCGACAGCAGGACGTGCACGCCAAACGGGAGGCCGGCCGTGGCCAGCTCGATGAGTTCGGGCTCGAGGTCCGGAGCCGACTGCCGAAGCTGGCCGACGTTGTCGACCACCAGGAAGACGTCGGGCCACTCGGTGGTCTGCGTCCCGGCCTGGCGCAGGCTGGCCCTTTCATCGAGCAGCGCCCGCAGCTCGCGGAACAGCCGCGCCGCGCTCTCCGCCTCGCCGCGGCCGATGACGGCGCCGACATGCGGAAGACCCGACAGCTCGAACAGGCTGCCGCCGCCAAGGTCGAGGCAGTAGAACTGGCGCCGGCCAGGGCCGGCATCGGCCGCGAGCGCTAGCACGAGCGCTTGCAGGAAGGTCGACTTTCCCGCCCTGGGCGCCCCGGCGATCCCCAGGTTGCCGCCAGATCCATGGGGCCGGTAGCTGACGGCGGCCTTGGACTGCAGCGCCGGCAGGTCGGCGAGGGCCACGGCGACCGCACCGTCTGGGTCAGGCACTGGATCGGCGAACAGCTCCCGCAGGCCGCCGAGCGTTAGCTCGCCCGGCAGCGGCGCCGTCCAGATTTTCCGCGCCCTCACATCGGCCGACTCGTTCGCCAGCTGAACCAGTACCTGAAGGTCGTCGGCCCGGCGCACGGGTGCCCGCGCCTGACCGTCACCCGACACCGAGCCGCCGAGGCTGAGCGAACGCAGCAGCGTGCCCGCCCGGCCTGTGTGCTCGCCGCCGTCCTCCTCCAGCGCTGACGTTGGTCGCTCGGTCCCGCAGATAGCCGCCTTGAACCTGGTTTTATCGGCATCGACCTTGAGGTAACCGAGGCCGGGGAGTGATGGCAGCTCGAAGGCATCGGTGGACGCCAGCACGGCACGGGACTCCTCGGCGGTGAATGTGCGCAGGCAGAGCCGATATCTCAGGTGCGGCTCCAGGCCGCGGATCCTGCCCTCGTCGAGCCGCTGAGTAGCCAGCAGCAGATGTACGCCGAGCGACCGGCCCAGCCGGGCGACGGTCATGAAGGTATCGAGGAAGTCGGGCTTGGCCGCGAGCAGCTCACCGAACTCGTCCACGACAACGAGCAGGTAGGGCAGGGGCGGCAGCTGCGCGCCGTCGGCTCTGGCGGCCTGGTAGTCCGCGATCGACCCGAGGTTGCCAGCGAGCCGCAGCGCTTCCTGTCGCCGGGCCAGCTCGCCGGCCAGTGCCAGCTGCATGCGGTCTACGAGCGTGAGGTCGTCGGCGAGGTTGGTGACCAGTCCCGCCACATGCGGCAGCCCGGCGAGTTCGGCGAAGGCCGCGCCGCCCTTGAAGTCGATCAGGAGCAGGTTAACCAGGGCCGGGTCGTGGCGGGCGGCCATCGCAGCGGTGATCGAGCGCAGCAGCTCGCTCTTGCCAGAACCAGTGGCGCCCACCAGCATGCCGTGCGGGCCCATGCCCCCGGCGGCAGCCTCCTTGAGGTCGAGCATCAGCGGCGCGCCGTCGTCGGTGCGGCCGATCGGGACGGCCAGGAAACCCGGTGGCGGGCCGTGGGCGAGCGCCCCGAGTGAGAGCCAGCCGGAGCGCAGGTCCAGCTGGGCTGCCTCATCGGCACCGAGCAGCTCCACCAGGCGGACTGGATCGGCCAGGTCTGCGCCCGCCTCACCGGCCCGCAGCCCGAGCGGGGCCAGAGTCCTGGCCAGCTGGGTAGCGGGCCCTGGGCTCAGGCGATCAGGTAGCACGTCGGCCTCGACCTGGCCCTGGGGTCCCGACTCGATATAGCGGACTGTATGCACGCCGGTCCATTCGACGCGCGCGCCGCAGGCGGCCGGCACCTCGGCCGCTGCGCGCACGAGGACGATGAATGTCATGCTGACCGACGCGGCCGCAGCCATCAGGGTCTCGAGGGCCGGCGGCCCCTCTCCTGGCCGGTATCCATCGACGACGACGACCACGTGTTCGATCTGCTGCTCCGGCCGGCCGGGTCCCGGTTGTTCCGGCTGGGCGGTCGGCAGGCCGGCCGCGTCGGTCCGGCGGCGCAGAATCTCCATTCGGCGCCGGGCCAGCGTCTCGATGGCAATGGCGAAGGCGGCCGGGTCCGCCGTCACGGCGCGGGTGGCGCGGCCCATCCCCTCGCCCGCCTCCGGGTCGCGGGTGTGCGGCAGCCACTTGAGCCAGTCCCAGGTTCGCACCGCGGATAGCGGCACCAGCCCGGCGATCCGGAGCTCGGCGGGGGCGTGGAAGGTGGCCAAGCTCGCAAGCCAGGCGCTGGCCAGCGCGCGCGAGCGGTCGGGCTCGCCCACGATCGCAATGCTGCCGAGGTGACCGAGGGGCAGCACGATCGGGACCGACGACAGCGTCGCGGTCTCGGCGAGCACACGGTCGGCGGCATCGGCCAGATCAGGATCGGCCTCGGCCAGCGGCCCCTCATCGCGGGCCACTTGCACCGGGCAGGCGGCGGCGGCCCTGCCTCGGCCCAGCCTGACCGAGGCAAAGTCGGCGTCGGCCGGGCGCCGCTCCCACAGCCCGTCGCCGCGCGCGGCTACCAGCCGCAGCTCCTCCGGGTCAGGAAAGCAGGCCTCGAGCGCGTCCCGCTGGGCCGCCGCGGCCTCGGCTGCCTGCGCACGGGCGAGTTCCAGGTGCGCCACGTACCTTTGCTGGGTGCGCGCCCACCTGCGGGCCCGCCCTCGCCGCTGAGTCATGTTCGTCGCGAGCCCGGCCCCGACCATTGCCAGCACCATTATCCCGATCACGATCAGGTACACGAGCGAATGGATCAGGAAGGCGAATCCCACCATCGCCACGCTGCCGAGCAGCGGCAGCAGGGACGTGATCAGTCCGCCGCCGCCATCGGGCGGGCATGGCGGCGAGACAAGCTCGATCGGCGCTGGCTCGGGCGGATGGGGCCAGGACCTCTCGGGTCGGTGTACTCGGAAAGTCCCAGGCCAGCTCGCCGGCGGGCCGGCAGGGCTGCCCGATGTCACCGGAGAGTCGGCTGTCAGCTCTCCAGACACGGTCGGTCCACGGTGATGTTGCAGGAGATCGCACAAGTCACCGGTGCCACCTTGAGGGTCTGATCCTTTGGCAGATACATAGTACGATTGGTGCCGCCTGAATGGCGCGGCCAAGACCCACGAGGGTACGAACCGAATCGCTAGGAGTATCGAATGGCAGGCTTAATCCGCGTAACGCCCGAACAGCTCGCTGGCGTGTCCGCGCAGCTCAACGGGGGAGCCGGCTCGATCGAGGCGACTTTGTCCCAGCTCGCATCCCAGGTTGCACCGCTTGGTTCGGACTGGGCTGGCGTGGGTCAGGCAAGGTTCCTGGCTCTATGGCAGCAGTGGCAGACCTCCTCTCGGCAGTTGCACCAGGCGCTGACCGACATCAGCATCCTGATGCGCCAGGCCTCGGTCGCATACGCCGACAACGACGCCCAGGTGGGCGCCAGCTTCGGTTAGTCCGGGCCGATGCTGGTCGGCAGCGGCGGCGGCTCGATCTCGGTGGAGCCAGCCGCAATTCGGGCTATGGCCGCGAGGGTCTCCTCAATAGCGGCCAGCACATCATCGGTTCACGGAAGCGTCTCGGGTGCCGCAGGCTCGGCGGCAGGCTGCCAGGACCCGGCCGCCGCCTCGTTCGCGCGGATGCAATCCGTCGTCGTCTCCGCGCTCGCCGCCCTCGGAGACTGCTCCACGATGCTCGGTCAGGCCGTGGCCAACGGCGTCGAGGCGTATGTCACCACCGATGACAGCCAGATGCCGGGGGCGAACTGAGCTGCGTCCATTTGCTAGAGAAGGTATGGCCTAGTCATGCTTCCTGACGGCCAAGGCGAGCTGTTCCTCGCCACGATTGCCGTACCACCGGGCGACCCGGCCGCGTTAGCGGCCGGGTCCCGGACCTACGCGGCGGCGCACGGGGAAATCGAGCGCAACCGCGCCGCCCTGGCGGCGGCCACCGAACAGGTAGGCGGTCCGGCGTGGCAGGGCATGGGTGCGTCCTCCTACGCGACGTTCACCACCGACCTGGCCGCGACGTACGGGGTGACCGCCTCGGGCCTGGCCCAGGCCGCGACGACGCTGCGGACCTACTCGGCGGCGCTGGCCCAGGCCCAGGAGACGGCCAGACAGGCCAACGCGGCGGTGGCGGTGTCGAACGCGACGGCCAGCAGTCTCCTGGAGGCGCAGGGTGCGGCGCAGCAGGCGCAGGCCAGCGCGGATAACGCCGCCCAGGCGGCCACCACCGCGGAAGACCAGGCCACGGCCAGCCCGCACTCGTCATCGGCCCAGCTCGCCGCGACTAACGCGCGTTCGGCCGCGAACGACGCGCAGTCGGCAGCAGACAGCGCCGCCAGCCAGGTGAGTGTGCTCAGCGGTATCTACGATGCCGACCGCGCGCGAGCGATGAGCCTCGTCAGCGAGGCTCAGTCGCAGGCCAGTCACGCCGCATCCGCCGCATCCGCGGGCTTCGACGCCGCGGTGACCCAGGTCGCCGGGGCCAAGCCGCACGACCCGCGCGGCGGCGCGAAGGGCGTGCTCGGCTCGCCGCAGTGGCTGAAGCTCACCGACGACGTCAACGAGTGGGCCACTGCGCTCGGGGCCCTCTGGACCGTGCCGTCCGGGGCCGACTTCATTAAGGAGGCGGTCTCCTACTTCGACGCGGCCGGCAAGATGTCCGAATCGGCGGGTGAGCTGGAGGAGGCGACCGACGCTTACAAGGCCGCCTACGACGCCTTCTACGGCGTGCCGGTGACCGAGCGGACCCAGGGCTGGTTCGACCTGATGGCCAGGCAGCGCGCCATGGAGTCCGAAGCGGCCGAGGCGGCCGACGACGCAAAGGAACTGACGCAAGCCCAGGAAGACCTTGCGGACTCGCTGGCCGGCACCGCCGACGCCATGGGCAAGTTCGGCATGGGCATGTACGGGGTGGCCATCGCGGCCGACATCTACGCCGAGTTCCGCCCCAGCAACGCGTTCGGCTCGACCGGAGAAGTGCTCGACCGGGTCAATGCCGGGCTGAATATGGCCGCGTCCGGCCTGGCGATTAGCGACGGGCTCGGTCTAGCTGTCGCCGGCTCGCTGATGGCGGTCCCTGGCGTCGACGTGGTGGTCGGCGGGGTACTCATCGGCACGGCGGCGTATTCGACGGCCGAACTCATCTGGGAGCATCGCGTCGCCATTGGGCATGAAGTCGAGCACTTGGCCGACGACATCGGCAGTTGGCTCGGTCTTTGAGGTGACGATGATTGATGCCAGGATTGACGGCGACAGCCTGGAGGTACAGGCCACCGGCCGGGACTGGTGGCCCTACTACACGCAGTGGCGGCGGCCGGGCACGCGCCTGAGCGTGCGGCTGCCGCTGGAGCACATCACTGGCGCCCGCACCGCGCGCCCACGCAAGCGCATGAGCTTGCTGCACCTGGACGTGCCGGCCGGCGGCAAACGCAACCGCAACGGCACCTTCATCTGGTGCAGGCCCGGCGTACCGGTTCTAGAACTCGACATGGACGGGCAGCCGTACCGGCACGTTGTGCTGTCGGCACCCGACCCCGAGCGGCTGGCGGAAGAGATCAGAAACGCCGCCGGGGTCGGGATGCGGAAGCCGTGATGCCGGGACGGCGACCGGTTGCCCGCACGTTCCGGTGATGTTCGGCCGCCGACGCGCGACGCCTGCCTACGGACCGATTCCGGTCAGGGAGCGCTGGCGCCAGGTATTCGAGTCGGGTGCGGCAACGCTGCACCCGTTCAGCCCGGCCGAGCTCGACGCAGTCACGCTGGAGCCGGAGTCCGTCCGGCCCGAGGGCGGGCTGCCCTACCTGCTGCGGCTCTCGCCGCTGCTAGACCAGGCTCCGCTGCCGGCCGCTTCCCCGGAACCGCGGCCCGCCGGTGACCGGCACGCGCTTGCCCACGGCGGCGCGCCAACCGGGAGCGCGGGTCATGGCCCTCCTGACCTGCGCGAGCTCGCGAGCGTCGTGGCCGGGCTCGAGGCTTCCGGCTACGTCCGGCCGGGGCCGCCCGCGCCGGCCGAGGGCCAGGTACCGGTCGAATTCGCCGGACTGGCTGCCGCCGCCGATGGCGGGCCGCCGCGTCGGGTTGCGCTGGCGGGCGATCTCGGCCTGATCACCTACATGCGGTGCCGCCCGCTGTTCGTGGCCGAGGTGTATCACGCGGCCGACCCGGGCAAGCCGGATCGCGCGTCTGCTGGCTGGCAGTTCGTGGCCCGAGGGTTCACGCCCTACGAGATGCCGGGCTGCCTCATCGAGCGCCCGCCGGCCGGGCCGAATCCACGGGGAGAACGGCCACCGCACGTCATCCTGCGTGAGGACCAGGCCGCCGCCGCGATGCTCGGGTGGCTCGGTGGCGACGTCGGCACCTACCTGAAGCTGCGCCAGGCCCGCGCCTCAGGGCCGGCGGGAGAGGCGGGCCGAGCCGGTCTGCCCGGTCAGGCGGTGCCGACCGCGACCGTGGCAGGCGGATTCTCGCAGCTTGCTCAGCTGTCCCTGGCCTTGCCGGCCGGGCCCGAGGTTGTGCTGCGCGCGCTGATCGTCGGCACCGCCGCGGCCCGGCACTGGTTGCTCACCGGCGAGCAGCTCGAGCTGGCCACGCCGGCGACGCTCACACAGCTCGGCGACC
>JASHUE010000449.1:0-6895 GCA_030040195.1 Streptosporangiaceae bacterium
GGCCCTGGTGCCGCCCCGTTACGCGGGCCGGCGGCTGGGCTGGGCCGATGTCTGGTGCCGGGGCAGCGAGGACGGCAACCCGTACGCGCACCATCTCTCGGGACTGCACCCGATCGTGGATCTCAACCGGATGGAGTTGCTCGAACTTGAGGACAGCCGGGAGTCCGAGGGTGACGCCGGGCCGCCTGCGGTGATGGGAGAGTACCTGCCGGGCCTGATTCCCATGCCGTTGCGCGAGGTCAGCCCGCTGGAGGTGAGCCAGCCTGAGGGAGTCTCGTTCCGGCTGGAGGGCCGGCTGCTGCAATGGCAGAACTGGCAGCTGCGGCTGGGCTTCAACCACCGGGAGGGTCTGGTCCTGCACACGGTCGGGTTCAACGACTCCGGGCGGCTCCGGCCAGTCGCGCACCGCATGTCGTTCGCGGAGATGATCGTGCCGTACCGCGACTCCACCGTCGATCACTACCGCCGGACCGCGTTCGACGTCGGGGAGTGGGGACTCGGCTTCATGACGACGTCGCTCGAGGCTGGCTGTGACTGCCTGGGCGAGATCAGGTACCTGGACGCGGTCGTGCACGACTCCCGTGGCACGCCGCAGACGATCCACAACGCGATCTGCATCCATGAGGAAGATGACGGGATCCTGTGGAAGCACGTCGACCACCGGACCGGCGCCGAGGTCAGGCGGGCGCGGCGGCTGGTCATCTCGTTTCACGTCACGGTCGCGAACTACGAGTACCTGGTCTACTGGCGCTTCTACCAGGACGGCAACATCGAGTGCGAGGTCCGGGCCACCGGGATCATGGTGACCTCGTCCTTCCCGCCCGGCGAGCAGCCGGCCACGGGCGCGCTCGTCGACGACCGCACCTACGCGCCCTACCATCAGCACTTCATCGTGGCCCGGCTGGACCTCGACATCGACGGCCGGCCCAACACCGTCTACGCGTGCGAGTCTGAGGCGCTGCCCGTCGGCGAGGCCAACCCGCACGGGCTGGACCTCGTCATACGGGAGACGCCGCTGCGCACCGAATCCGACGGCCGGCAGACCTACGACTGGCAAACGCAGCGCGTCTGGAAGATCGCCGCCGACTCCGTCAACGGCCTGGGCACCAGGCCGGCCTACAAGCTGATCCCGGGCGGCAGCTTCCCGCCGATGATCGACCGGTCTTCGCCGGCCTTCCAGCGGGCCGAAGTCATCGGGCACACGCTCTGGGTGACCCCGTACGCGCCGGAGGAGCGCTGGCCGTGCGGCGAATTCCCGAACATGAGCCTGATCGACCACGGCCTCCCGGCCTGGACCGCCAGGGACCGGCCGATCGAGGATGCCGACGTCGTGTTGTGGCACGTGTTCGGCTTGCACCACGTCACCAGACCGGAGGACTGGCCGGTGATGCCGGTGGACAGGACGTCGTTCTGGCTCAAGCCATGGGGGTTTTTCGACCGGAACCCGGCCCTCGACGTACCGCCGAGTCCCGGTCACGCCCGCCATTGATCGCCGATACGGTTGCGCGTTATGGCGAGCCAGGATTCAGGCAAGGTCGTCGAGATCTACACCGACGGCGCATGCAGCGGCAACCCCGGACCGGGCGGGTGGGGCGCGGTATTGTCTTACGCCGGCCATAGGAAGGAATTGCACGGCGGCTCGGCCGAGCCGACCACGAACAACCGGATGGAACTGATGGCGGCCATTGCGGCCCTCGAAAGTCTCACCCGGCCCTCAGTAGTCCGGCTGCACACCGACAGCAGCTATGTCCGCAACGGCATTACCGGCTGGCTGCAGGGCTGGAAAAGCAACGGCTGGAAGACCGCCGCGAGGCAGCCAGTCAAGAACGCCGACCTCTGGCAGCGGCTGGACGCGGCCGCGTCCAGGCACGATGTGCACTGGCTGTGGGTGAAGGGCCATGCCGGCAACCCGGGCAACGAGCGCGCGGACGCGCTGGCCAACCAGGGCATGGATGAGGCGCGCGCGGCAGGCACGAAGCAAAAGGCTCGTCCTGGCGGAGGTTCCTCCCCGCCAGGACGAGCCCGATGACCGGTCCCCCCGGATTCATCTGAATGGGTCCCCCACTACACAGGATGACATGCCAGTCGCACAGGGTTATATCCGGGGTCCGGATTTGCGCTCGCATCGGTAGGCGGTGAAAGCAGGTCTCGCCGATCACCGGTCCACATCGTTATCCAAAACTCCGCCAAACTCGCCGATACTTGCGCTATGGCAGGTACGGGGCCAACACCGGACAGTTCGTCACCTAATCCTGATGACATCAACGACCGGCTGGCCGAGATCGCGGCAGAGCTCGCTGCCGAGGCAATGTTCAAGGAGCCGGCCGCGGCCGACCGCGCCCACGCCCCGGTGCAGGCGGTGAGCGGTGCCGCGCCAAGGAAACGGGGCGGTCCGCTACGCAAGCGGCGCAACAACCGGCTCGCGGCCGAGCTGCGCAAGCCCGTTCAGGACCCCGGCGGCCTGGACACGTCACTGCCGCAACCCAAGACGACCAGGCGGACGGGCGGCTCGCGGCCGAAGGCGAGCGGCGCGGCGGCGCAGCGCGCCGGCGCGTGGCCTACCCCCGATCGCGGCTATGCAACGCCCGTCAGGCGGGGCGGCAGCCGGTCGCTGCTGACGCTCGTGCTCGTTCTCCTGGTGCTGTTCGGCCTCTCGGCTGGCCTGCGCAAGCTCCTGCACCGGAGCCCGTCGAGCACGCCAGGCGCGACCGCCAGCCTGGGCCGCACCGCGGGCGCGAGCACGCTCGGCGCGAGCTCGCCTGTGCCTTCCGCGCCGCTCCCGACCCCGGCGTTCACGGCCGCCGATCCCTTTGCTGGCTCGGTGGCAGCTTCATTCGCCAACGGCGCCGCCGGGATCGTGCCGCCCCTCGCCCACGCCGTCGGCCCGTACACCAGCACGCAGGTAGCCAGCGCGTACGCGACCGTGAAGAACCTGCTGGTCGCGGCCAATCTCAATTTGCTGACGCTGTACGGCTATAGGCCGACGGCGTTCGCCAACCTGCTGACCAGCCAGCAGCGGTCGTGGTTCTACGAGCACCTGACCAAGCCGGTCCGCCCGAAGAACGGCCAGCCATGGCTGACCCGCACGTGGGTGACCTCGTTCGCGCCCGGCACGCAACTAGTCGGCAGCATCATCAAGGTTCACGGCGCCCCGATGACGGCCAACGTCGTCACCGTAAACCATCACCCGGCCCTGCAGATCTCTGCCAACTACCTGTTCGTGTACGCGGTCGAACAGGACGGACAGCCAAATAGCCGCCTCCGGATCGTCGGGCATGAGTTCGCCACAGTCCAGTTCGCCCGGTGGTATGGCCGCGGCGGGAGCCTGCAACCCTGGATCTACGACTTCGGAGACAGCTACGCCGGCGCGCAGTGCGGCACCACCGACGGGTTCGTGCACCCAGCGTTTCCGCTGGCCGGACCGGGCAAGGTGAGGCCGTCCGGCCCGCCTATCAATCCCTACAACCTGGCCCAGCGAGCGCCGAAGGGCTGCCAGCCGGTCACCGGGACCTAGCTTCGCCATCGGGACGATGGGGCCGATCTGATCCAATGGGACGATGGACCGGCTGGACAGGCAGCTGCAGTTCGCGGCCGAGGCCGGCCGGCTGAAGGGCGTGCTGCGGCAGACCGTCCTTACCGACCCGCCCCGCCGGGAAAACTCCGCAGAGCACTCCTGGCATCTGACGGTAATGGCGCTCGCGCTCGCCGAGCACGCGCCGCCAGGAACAGACATTCCCACCGTCGTCGCCATGCTGGTGCTGCACGACCTGGTTGAGGTCGACGCCGGCGACCTTTCTGTCTACGCCGACGACGCCGCCCAGGCTCGTCAGAGCGCGGCTGAAAGCGCGGCAGCCGACCGGATTTTCGCGCTGCTGCCAGCGGACCAGGCGGGCGTCCTGCGCGGGCTTTGGGATCAATTCGAGGAACGGGCCACGCCCGAGGCTCGCTTTGCCCGCGCGCTGGACCGGCTCCAGCCAATGCTGGAGAACGTCAGGGCCGGCGGCGGCACCTGGCGGGCGCAGGCCGTCACCGCCGACCGGGTCATGGACAAGGTGGCGATGATCGAGGACGGGTCCCCGACACTCGGCCGGTACGCCAGGGAGATGATCGAGCGCGCGGTCGCCGACGGTATCCTCGCGTCCCCGCCGGACGCCGCCGACCACTGATGCTCCGGTCCGCGCAAGGCCCCGCGCGGTCGTCTTCATGGCCAGCGCGGCCTGGTGACACCGCTAGAACACGATCAGCTTGATCACGGAGATGACGCCGATCGCGACTACGAACAGGCGCAGCGCCAGCGGCGGCAGCCGCCGGCCGTAACGCGCCCCGAGAAGGCCGCCGATGGTGGACCCGGCGGCGATCAGCACCACCGCCAGCCAGGCGACATGGGCGAAGATGATGTAGACGACCGCGGCGGTCCCGTTGACGAGCGCGACCAGCACGTTTTTGGCCCCGTTCACGCGCTGCAACGGCTCGTCGAGGAACGAACCGAGCAGCCCGATCACCAGTACGCCCTGAGCGGCTCCGAAATACCCGCCGTAGACGGCGGCGCCGAAGACGCCGCCGGCCAGGACCGGGCTGGTCTTCTCGGCCCCGGCCACCGACCCAGCCTCGGCCCGCTGTTGCCGGCGGGCGGTGATCCTGGCGCTGAGCTGCGGCTGCAGGAGCACGAGAACACAGGCGATGAGGATCAGAACCGACACGATGACCTGGAACGAACCCGGCGGCAGCGACAGCAGCGCGATCGCTCCGGCCAGCGAGCCCCCGACCGAGAAGAGGCCAAGCCGCAGGAGCCGGCGGCGCTGGCCCGCGAGCTCGCGCCGGTACCCCCAGGCACCGCTAACGTTCCCTGGAACAAGCCCGACATTGTTCGACACGTTGGCTACTACCGGCGGGAAACCGAAGGCCAGGAGCGTCGGGAAGGTGATCAGCGATCCGGAGCCCACGATGGCATTGATCGCACCTGCGGCCGTACCCGCGCCGAGGATCGCGACGGCTTCAGCAGGGCCCACAAGATCCTCGCGACATGGCCTTGATCGTAGGCGAGCACGCAGGGTGAGCGGGCACCGCTCGCGACCTGATCCCGGCCACCGACGGCCCTGACGATGCACCGGCGCGGCCGAGGTCAGCGGGCCTCAGGGCAGCTCCAGTGCCCTGGCCGACCAGCGCGAGGAGTGGCGCTCGATCAGCAGCGGAACCCCGAAACAGCGGGAGAGGTTACGTTCCGTGAAAACCTCGGTCAGCGGCCCCGCCGCCAGGACTGTTCCCTTGCGCATCAGCAACGCATGAGTGAAACCCTCCGGGACTTCCTCGATGTGGTGAGTGACCAGCACCATCATCGGCGACCTCGGGTCTTTCAGCAGCCCGGCGATCCGCCGCAAAAGGTCCTCGCGGCCGCCGAGGTCCAGGCCGGCGGCGGGTTCGTCCAGGAGCAGCATCTCCGGGTCAGCCATCAGCGACCTGGCGATCTGGACCCGCTTCCGCTCGCCCTCGGACAAGGAGGCGAACCGGCGGCGGATCAGGTGCGCGCACCCGAGCACGTCGAGTAGCTCGACCGCCCTGGTCACGTCGTCGGAGTCGTAGTCCTCGGCCTCACGGCCGAGGATGCCGTACGAAGCCGTCAGCACCAGGTCGATAACCTTCTCGCCCGGCGGGACCTGGTCGGCGATGGCGGCGCTGGCCATGCCAATACGGGTCCTCAGATCCGCGATGTCGGCACGGTCAAGGGGCTCGCCGAGTATCTCGACGCTGCCGTGGCTCGGCGCGATCAGCGTCGCCGCGACCTGCAGCAAGGTCGTCTTCCCCG
The DNA here is from genome assembly GCA_030040195.1 of Streptosporangiaceae bacterium. Lineage (GTDB taxonomy): Bacteria > Actinomycetota > Actinomycetes > Streptosporangiales > Streptosporangiaceae > JAJYUU01. Next base: position 5,804 of record JASHUE010000449.1, read on the forward strand.
CACCGTTCGGACCGATGACGACCCAGCTCTCGTCGCTGTGCGCGGTCCAGTCAACGTCACGCAAGAGCATCGACCTGTCGTAACGGACCCCGACCCCGCGCAGCCGGAGCACCTCCGCCGCCATCCGGCTCCCTTCGCGCCACCAGTCCCAGCTCGAACTTACGGCATGCTTGCCCCGCTTCGACCAGTACCTGGCAAAGGTCTGCGCGGGCGGCGTCAGCGCCCGCCCTGCCGCACCGCCAGCACGGCCGCCTGGGTCCGGTCGGCCACGCCCAGTTTGGCCAGCACCGAGCTGACATGGGTCTTGACCGTCTTCTCCGACACGCCAAGAGCCCTGGCAATCTCCCGGTTGGAGCGCCCGTCGGCGAGCAGGCCAAGCACCTCCCGCTCGCGGCTGGTGAGCGAGTCGATGCCGCGCCCGTCCTGACCGGCCGGACGGGTCGAGAGCAGCGCTGCCGCTTCCTGCGCGAGCAGCGTGTGCCCGTCGTGAATCGAGCGGATGGCGCGCACCAGGGCGTCGGGGTCGATGTCCTTGTACAGGAATCCTGCCGCCCCGGCCCGGAGCGCGAGTGTCACCTGGGCCTGATCGGCGGCGCTGGTCAGCACCAGCGCCCTGGTTCCGGCGGAGCGCTGTGGCAGCTGGCCAAGCACCGCCACTCCGTCGAGCTCCGGCAGCTTGAGGTCCAGCAGCAGCACGTGGGGCCGTAGCTGCGCGGCCAGCTCGAGCGCCTCCTGCCCGTCGGCAGCCTCGCCGACCACGACCATGTCGTCGTGCACGCTGAGCAGCACCGAGATGCCCTGCCGCACCACCGGATGATCATCGGCGATCAGGACGGTGATCATCTGCGCGGCACCGGAACGGACAGCCGGATCGAGGTCGGTCCACCGGGTCTGGATTTGATCGTCAGGGTGCCGCCGACCGAGGCGGCCCGCTCCCGCATCGAGCTCAGCCCGACGCCGCTGTGCGGGCTGGCCGGATCGAAGCCGGTGCCATGGTCGCCAACCTCCAGCACGACCGCGCGCGGGCGGGAGCTGAGGCGAACCCAGACGTCCTGGCTGCCCGAGTGGCGCAGGGAGTTGCTGATCGCCTCC
>JASHUE010000450.1:0-5448 GCA_030040195.1 Streptosporangiaceae bacterium
GCCGCGGGTACAGCGCGCCCGCGGAGAGCCGGTCGGGCGTGACCATGCTGGCCAGCGTCTCGGCGGCGGCCAGGAACATGCTGTCGGTCACTTCTCGCGCCTGGGCGACTACCGCGCCAAGACCAAGGCCGGGGAAGATGAAGACGTTGTTCGCCTGGCCGATCAGCCGGGTCCTTCCTGCCAAGTCGACCGGCTCGAACGGGCTGCCGGTCGCGACCAGTGCCCGGCCGTCGGTCCAGCGCAGCACGTCGGCGGGTGTGGCCTCGGTCTTCGAGGTCGGGTTCGACAGCGGAAAGATGATCGGCGAGCGGGTCCCCGCGGCCATCTGCCGGATGGCATCCTCGCCGAACGCGCCGGGCGTGCCGCTCGTGCCGATCAGGATGGTCGGAGCCACGTGGCGGATCACCGTTTCAAGGTCGTGCTGGCTCGCCGACGGGAAGGCGTACCGGGCCATGGCGGCTGCCGACAGCGCGAACGGGCGCTTGTCTTCGTGGATGTCCGCCCGCCCGTCGAAGATCAGGCCATGGGAGTCGAGCATCACGATCGCCGCGCGAACGTCGTCCTCGGCGACGCCTGCCCGCTGCATGAACTGGCTAATCAGCCGGGCAATCCCGAGCCCGGCTGCGCCTGCGCCCAGGAACACCAGTCGCTGCCCGGCGACCGGCTCGCCGCTGTGCCGCAGCGCGGCCAGAATGCCCGCCGCTATGACGGCTGCGGTGCCCTGGATGTCGTCGTTGAAGCTCGGCAGCGTGGTGCGGTAGCGGTCGAGCAGGCTAATCGCATTGTGCTGCTTGAAGTCCTCCCATTGCAGCACCGCGCTCGGGAATACGCTGACGATGGCCTGCACGAAAGCGTCGATGAACGCGTCATAGGCGGCGCCGCGGAGCCGTGGCTTGGCATAGCCCAGGTACAGCGGGTCGCGCAGCAGGTCCTCATTGTCGGTGCCGCAGTCGAGCGACACGGGAAGCGTCAGGTGCGGCTCGATCCCCGCCCCGGCGGTATACAGGGCGAGCTTCCCGACGGGAATGCCCATCCCGCCGGCGCCCTGGTCGCCGAGGCCGAGTATGCGCTCGTTGTCGGTGGCCACGATCAGCCGGACGTCCGGCTTGCCCGCATTGCGCAACAGCTTGGCGATCCGGTCCACGTCGTCAGGAGTGATCCAGACCCCGCGCGGCCGGCGCAGTAGATGACTGAACCTGCGGCACGCCTCGCCAACCGTCGGGGTATAGACGATGGGGGCTAGCTCCTCGATGTGATCAAGGAGCAGCCGGTAGAACAGCGTTTCATTGCGATCCTCAAGCGCTGTGAGCCCGATGTACTTCTCGACGTCATCCGTCTTACGGCGCACATGCTCAAGCTCGAGGACGACCTGCTCGTCAATCGTCGCCACCCGCCAGGGAAGCAGCCCGCGCAGGCCCAGGTCGTCACGCTCCCGCATGGTGAACGCGGCGTCCTTGTTCTGCAATGGCTGACCAAGAATCTCAGGGCCGGACAATCAGATCACCGCCCGTTCCCGTGCCATCTCTTCCCTCTCTTCCCTGCGAAGGCCTGACCTTCTCTGTCTACTGGCAGGGCGGCATGAGCGGTAGAGACGAAAGTCCCGCGCGAGCCGCGCCGAGCCTGCAGCCAAACCTGCACGCAGCTAGGTCGTGGCTGACAGACGGCGGCTGGCCGGCGGCGCTGGCAGGCCGATCTTGCCCACCACGTCGACGACGCTGTCGATGTCCCAGATGAGGCGCAGCGCGACTGGCAGGAGATCCTGGTGACCGTCCAGTATCGGCTCGCCCGTCAGCGTCACCACGCCGGCCTTCGCCGACGGTGCAACGATCCGCACGTACTGGCGGTACCGGGAGACCCTGGATGCCGGAGCGCTGGCGGCGGTGTTCCCCGGGCCGGGCGGGCCGCTGACCGCCGCCTGGGCGCGGGCTGATCGGGGCGACCTGGGAGCTGACGCTGGGCCTGCTGGATGCCCGGGCGCTGCCCGAGGCCCGGCAGGTGCTGCGGACGGCGAGCAGGTCGTCGAGGTGCCGCCTAAGCTGTCTGCCCGCGCGCGTGTGTTCGCCACCGGTCAGGGCCGCAAGACCGACGCCACTGACGCGCACTCGGTAGCCCTCGTGGCAACGCGCATGTCCGGCTTGCGCCTTGCCGCGGATGACCAGCAGCTGATGGTGCTGCGGGTGCTGGCCGACCGGCGCTGGTCACTGGGCGAGGACCACACCCGGATGGTCTCCCAGCTACACCGGCTGCTGCTCGACCTCATCCCCGGCGGCGCCAGGAAAGACTTGTCCGCGGCCCAGGCCAAGGCGTTACTGGCCAGGATCCGGCCACGGGATGAGGCAGGTAAGGCACGGCGCCGGGTAGCCGCCGAGCTGGTCGCCGACCTGGAGCGGATCTACCAGCGCAGCAAGGCCGCCGGCAAAGAACTGCGCGAGCTGCTAAACGCAACCGGCAGCACGCTCACCAGCCTTCACGGTGTCGGCCCCTCCGGCGCCGCCCGGCTGCTCGTTGAGGTCGGCGACATCACCCGGTCCCCCGACCGGTCACACTTCGCGTCCTGGAACGGCACCGCGCCTATCGACGCCTCCTCCGGCGAGCAGATTCGCCACCGCCTCTCCCGTGCCGGCAACCGGCAGATCAACCGGACGCTGCACATCATGGCCGTCGTCCAGCTCCGCAACCCGACCGAACGCCGTGCCTGCTACGACCGCAAAGTCGCCTCCGGCAAGACACCGATGGAGGCCATGCGGTCACTCAAACGACGACTGTCCGACATCGTCTACCACCAGATGATGATGGACGCCCGGAGCATGGCGACGGGTCCGGGAGGGCACTCGGGGACGAGTCTGCAATCCAGGGTGACCGGCCTGACCCCGGCAGCCGGCTCTTCGGATAAGCCACTTCCCGGACCCGCTAGCGAACAGCCTAAAGCCCGATCGCTAAACGCGCTTTGACACAGAGGGGAGCCATGTGAGAAGACACGTTACGTGCCACGCCGGAAGATAAGCCCGACCGCCACGCCAGGAAACGGGAGGCATCTACCGGAGTACAAACACTGACAGAAGAAGCTCGATGGATTCGATGTCGCCGACAGTCGTATCGATAACTCCTGATGGCACTTGATAGATAATCTGCCAGTCCACGCGCTTTCCCTCGATCAACTCCGCCACGCGAATTCTGTTGGACTTGACGTGAATCGGTATTTTCCGACGGTCAAGGAACATGCCGACATTCTTTATGAAGCTCTCGTAGGATGCCTTGTCTTTTCTCTCCTCGTCCGTTAGTGGACGCAGGCTCGCCTCGTTAGTGTAGGCAAAAACCTCCTCCTGGGCAATCAGGAACTTTCGCATAAGCTCCTCGGCTTTTGACATCAGATACGGACTCCCGCGAATTGCCAGGCTCGCACGAGCCGCGTTCCAGACAGCGTCGGCGTCAATTGATTTGTTGATCAGCATGACATGCAGCGCCTCATGCAAGAGAATGCCCTGCAATTCCTGCGGCCCGGCAGCCGGGATGTCACGGGGTCCGCCCGCAGTGGGCAGGACGCCGCCGCGCAGCATAATCAGCGGAATCCGGATCGCCGCCTGGAGTTTGGCGGAATCTCCGATGTCCTGTAGGCGGACAAAGACGCGCGTGGTCACGGCGGCCACCTGGCCCGTCTCCATCTCCGTTCGTGGATCTGTGGCTATGTATACGTTGAGCGGTGATTTGGCGCCAAACTCGCGCCATGCCTCACCTAGCTTGGCGTGCGTGGTCAGCTCTTCGCGGCGTTCCGCCCTGCTCGACGTGGGACTCAGCCCGGTCAGGCTCGCCATAGCATTAGCGACTTCAGTGAGGATGGACTCCTTAGCCTGTTTAATCTTATTTGTTCCAAGATCGAGTGACGGATAAGCAAATCTGACGAAAACTTGACTCTTCCCGGCACGCGCCTTGGCAAGTTCGGACTCGACGAAGACCACTTTTCTTTCCTCGCTGCCCGGACGAGGAAGCTCGCCTTCACCAGGCGTCTCCTGCTGCTGGCTAGCGGGGTCTTCGAAAAAGAATCTCGGTGGCGCTTCCCGGACGGGCCGGAGCCGCAGCTTTTCTAGAGAGGTCCGGGTGTACCTCTCGGGAAACGTGGTCAGCGCTCGCCGCGCCGCTCCTGCGTCAATTTTCCCTTCCCTGCTGGCATCGTACAGCGCGATTATGCCTGGGACGCCATTCTCCTGGCTGAACTTCTTGGCTTCCGCGTCGGCGTGAATCAACGGAACATACCGTTCAAGCTGATCCGTACCGAGAACATTGATCAGCATTTCTACCCGGTCGATTTGAGCCACGGGTCCGACCGGGGGGAGTAGCTGGTTCAGTTCAGGCAGCCACGCATTCTGCGGGCGCGCCTCCGCACGGTGGAATGGCGGGACCGAAGAACCGATATGCGCGCTGTGCTGTAAGACATGAGTCAGCTCATGCGCCAGCAGGCGCCTGCCGTCACTGGTCGTCGGCGAGAAGCGCCCAGCGCCGAACAGAACGTGGGACCCGGCTGCCAATGCGTCTGCTGATAGCAGGCGAGCCGCTTCAGCCGCACGGCTCCCTGTGTGGATCCTCACATGACCGAGATCATGCCCGAATCGTGCCTCCATGAAGCCGCGCGTCTCAGCGTCAATAGGCTGCGCCGGCTCGCCAACAGCGCGCCGGACTGTCAGCGGTAGCGAGTTCAGTTCTGCGAGTTCGGTATGAGCCGCTTCATCCGGAGGCACGCCAGCTGGCATGTGCGTAATCTGCTCGGCGATCCGTTCTGCCTGTTGCTCGCCGCCGTCCCAAGTGACCTGCACGCTGTCGCGGGACGGCCGGTCGATATCCGGCGACTCAGCAAGAGTTGCGGGACGGATGCTGGGTTTCACGTCGACCGGCCGCGCTGGCACTTGGCTAGGTCGCAGTCTCTGGCCAGCGGATTCCAGACGAACCGACTGCTGAGGGTGGTCCGCAGCGGGCCAGCTGACAACGTCGTAGCCGCGACTTGCCGTCGGACGCCACTCAAGGCCGCGCGTTGTCGACGGTGGCGGCGAAGACTTCGCCCTAGCGTGGGCTCGTTCGCTCACGGTTGCTCCCGACCTCCCGCTGGGGACAATAGCGGCGCATCCGTCACCGCTCCGTTGTCGCTTTGTCAACGCTAGGATCAGTTTTCCGACAGGCTCGCTTTCCTCTGCGGGCTGCAGGACATGTCCATTGCCGGTTCTTTGAACTTGAGGGGGCTGGTTACTGGCCCGGTCTGGGCAAGCTCCGCCATCTGGTCGAGGACGGCAGGGTCGGTGATGTAGGGCGGAAGGGCCCTGGGCTGCCGGTGACGCGGCCACCCTCTGGCGCAGTTGTTCGCGCTGGGCCGGACCCTGCGCAGCGGCGAGATCGCCGCGATCGTGTGGGCGAGGCTTCCGGCCCGGCGGCGCTGATCACCCATGCCCGCGTCGGCCGGCC
>JASHUE010000451.1:0-3879 GCA_030040195.1 Streptosporangiaceae bacterium
CGCGAGCTGGGACGAACTGCCCGCCGACATCAAGAACACCTACGACAAGCTCGGCATCCCCGAGGCGGAAAAGCAGCGCCTGATCGCGGGCGTCGCCGCGCAGTACGAGTCCGAGGTCGTCTACCACAAGATCCGCGAGGACCTGGAGGCGAGGGGCGTCATCTTCCTCGACACGGACACGGCGCTGAAGGAGCACCGGGACCTGTTCAGGGAGTACTTCGGCACGGTGATCCCGGCCGGTGACAACAAGTTCGCCGCGCTGAACACCGCGGTATGGTCCGGCGGGAGCTTCATCTACGTGCCGAAGGGCGTGCACGTCGAGATCCCGCTGCAGGCCTACTTCCGGATCAACACCGAGAACATGGGCCAGTTCGAGCGGACGCTGATCATCGTCGACGAGGACGCCTACGTGCACTACGTCGAGGGCTGCACGGCGCCGATCTACTCCTCGGATTCGCTGCACTCCGCGGTGGTGGAGATCATCGTGAAGAAGGGCGCCAGGTGCCGCTACACGACGATCCAGAACTGGTCGAACAACGTCTACAACCTGGTCACCAAGCGGGCCGTGGCCCAGGCAGGCGCGACCATGGAGTGGATCGACGGCAACATCGGCTCCAAGGTCACGATGAAGTACCCGGCTGTCTACATGATGGGCGAGCACGCCAGGGGCGAGACGCTGTCGGTGGCCTTCGCCGGGGCCGGCCAGCACCAGGACGCGGGCGCGAAGATGGTGCACTGCGCGCCGAACACGTCGTCGACCATCGTGTCCAAGTCGGTGGCCAGGGCTGGCGGGCGGACCTCCTACCGCGGTCTGGTCCAGGTCCAGGAGGGCGCCGAGCACTCGAAGTCGACGGTGAAGTGCGACGCGCTGCTGATCGACACCGTCAGCCGGTCTGACACCTACCCGTACGTGGACGTCCGCGAGGACGACGTGGAGATGGGCCATGAGGCCACGGTCTCCAAGGTGTCGGAGGATCAGCTGTTCTACCTCATGAGCCGCGGCATGACCGAGGACGAGGCGATGGCCACGATCGTGCGCGGCTTCGTCGAGCCGATCGCGCGTGAGCTGCCGATGGAGTACGCGCTGGAGCTGAACCGGCTGATCGAACTGCAGATGGAAGGGGCGGTCGGCTGATGTCAGGCCTGCAGGGGGCCGTCGAGACGGCTCCCGTCTCCAGGCTGCACGAGCAGCAGTCGTACGACCCTGAGGACTTCGAGGTCCCCACCGGTCGGGAGGAGGAGTGGCGGTTTACGCCGCTGCGGCGCCTCCGCGGACTGCAGGGAGACGGTCCGTTCGGTGACGGAAAGGTCGGGGTCGTAGCCGACGCCGGTCCTGGGGTCGCCGTTGAAACGGCAGAACACGGCGACCCCAGGATCGGTGTCGCCTACGTGCCGGCGGATCGGGTCAGCGCGAGGGCGTTCGCCGACTTCCGCGAAGCGACGCTGATCTCCGTTCCAGCAGGGACCGAGTCCGACACTCCGACGCACGTTGCGTTCAGCGGGCAGGGGGTGGATGGTGCGGCGTTCGGGCACTTGGTGGTGCAAGTTGGCGACAACGCGAGGGCCGTGGTGGTGCTGGAGTACACCGGGTCGGCAACCTTTGCGGACAATGTCGAGCTCGTGGTCGGGGACGGCGCGTCGCTGGCGCTTGTCTCGCTGCAGACGTGGAATGACGACTCGGTGCACCTGACGCATCATCACGCCCAGCTCGGCAAGGATGCGCGGATGGCGCACACGGCCGTCACGCTCGGCGGCGGTGTCGTCCGGATGGCGCCGTCGGTGCGGTACGCCGGGCCTGGCGGTGACGCGGAGCTGCGCGGGCTGTACTTCGCCGATGCCGGGCAGCACCTCGAGCACCGCCTGTTCGTCGACCACGCGGAACGGAACTGCCGCTCACGGGTGAGCTACAAGGGGGCGCTGCAGGGCGAAGACGCCCACGCCGTGTGGATCGGGGACGTGGTGATCCGCCCGCAGGCCACTGGAACCGACACCTACGAGTACAACAGGAACCTCGTGCTGACCGACGGGACCAGGGTCGACTCGGTGCCGAACCTGGAGATCCTGACCGGCGAGGTCCTGGGCGCCGGCCATGCGAGCGCGAGCGGACGCCTGGAAGATCAGCACCTCTTCTACCTGATGGCTCGCGGCATCCCGTTCGAGGAGGCGCGCAGGCTGGTGATCCGCGGCTTCTTCGGTGAGCTGATCGGCCGGATCGAGGTGCCGGAGCTGCGCGAGCGGATCACCGCGGCGATCGAGGGAGAGCTGGCCTCATGAGCAGGACTGCGGAGTTCCGGCGGGCCTGCGCGCTATCCGACCTGCCCGCCGACGGCGCGCTCGCCGTCGAGGTGAGCGGCCAGCCGGTCTGCCTGGTTCGGACCGGCGGCGAGGTGTTCGCGCTGCGCGACGTCTGCTCGCACGAAGAGGTCCCGCTGTCGGAAGGCGAGATCTACGACCACACGGTCGAATGCTGGCTGCACGGGTCCTGCTTCGACCTGCGCACCGGCAAGCCGACCGGCCCGCCGGCCACCAAGCCGGTCGCCACCTACCAAGTCAAGATCGACGGCGACGACGTTTTCGTCGCCCTGACGTGACGAAACCGTCATAAGGAGCTAGCCATATGTCCACCCTGGAGATCCGTGACCTGCACGTGGGCGTGACGGACGCGGCGGGGGAGACCCTTGAGGTGCTGCGCGGAGTTGACCTGACGGTCTCCTCCGGGCAGACGCACGCCATCATGGGGCCGAACGGATCAGGCAAGACCACGCTGGCATACGCCGTCGCCGGCCACCCCAAGTACCACGTCACGCAGGGCTCGATCACGCTTGACGGCGAGGACGTGCTGGCGATGTCGGTGGACGCGCGGGCGCGGGCCGGGCTGTTCCTGGCGATGCAGTACCCGGTCGAAGTGCCGGGCGTCTCGGTGTCCAACTTCCTGCGCACCGCGATTACCGCGGTCCGCGGCGAGGCGCCGAAGCTGCGCACGTTCTCCAAGGAGCTCAGGCAGGCAATGGACGACCTGGCCATGGACCCGTCGTTCGCGCAGCGGAACCTGAACGAGGGTTTCTCCGGCGGCGAGAAGAAGCGGCACGAGATCCTGCAACTCGAGCTGCTCAACCCCAAGATCGCGATACTGGACGAGACCGACTCCGGCTTGGACATCGACGCGCTGAGGGTCGTCTCGGCCGGCATCAACCGGTTCAGGGAGGACCCGTCCCACGCCCTGCTCCTGATCACCCACTACCCGCGGCTGCTGCGCTACGTCCGGCCGGATTTCGTCCACGTCTTCGTGGCCGGACGGATTGCCGAGGAAGGCGGCATGGAGCTGGCCGAGGAGCTGGAGACCAGCGGGTACGAGCGCTTCCTGAAGGCGGGCGCGCCGGCATGAGCGAGGAGACGCTGTTGCGGCGAGCGGGAGACATGACATGAGCCTCGATGTGGCGCTGGTCCGCAAGGACTTCCCGATCCTGGACCGCTCGGTCCGCGGCGGTACCCCGCTGATCTACCTGGACAGCGCGAACACGTCGCAGAAGCCCCGCCAGGTCATCGACACGATCACCGAGTTCTACGAGCGGCACAACGCCAACATCCACCGTGCCACGCATGAGCTAGGCGAGGAGGCCACCGAGGCCTACGAGGGCGCGCGCATCAAGATCGCGGAGTTCATCGGCACGGCCGACGAGACCGAGGTGATCTTCACCAAGAACGTGTCCGAGGCCATCAACCTGGTCGCCTACTCGATCGGCAATGCGACGGCCGGTGCTGCGTCAGCTGGCACTGCGCCGGCAGGACTCCGGCTGCGTGCGGGTGACGAGATCGTCATCACCGAGATGGAGCACCACTCCAACATCGTCCCCTGGCAACTGCTGTGCGAGCGGACCG
>JASHUE010000452.1:0-4526 GCA_030040195.1 Streptosporangiaceae bacterium
CTCGTCGGCCGCGTCCCACTGCGCGTCTGTCCAGCCGCGGGCCGGCTGCATCTGCTCGCGCTTCCAGCTCGCCGCGACGTGGCTGCGGGTACCGTCGCTGACCCGCTCGATGCCAGCCCGGAGCGCGAGTGCCTCGGCGCCGTCGAGATCGGCCGCGACCAGCGTGGCGACGTGGCCGTCGCCGCGGTGCTCGCGCAACAGCGTCGCCGCGTGCCACAACCTGGTGACGGGCTCGTCCGGGATCGGCAGCGCCAGGTTAGCTGCCGCCAGCGCGTGCCCGGCTCCGTCCAGGTCGGTGGCCGCCGCCGCGAGCTCGTCAGAAGCCGCGGTAACGGCGGCCGGGACCGGGTCTTCAGGTTTCAGGCCGAGCAGCCTGCGCACGGCTGCTAGCGCGCCGGCCTGCCTGGCGGCCAGCGCCCGGGCCGGGGTGGCGAGTTCCCACACGCCGGGGATAGCCCGGCCGACCATGGGCGGCGCGAAGACAAAGAATGCCGCAACCACGGCCGGAGCTCCTACCTGGCCCATCGGGGCGGCTCGCCCGGCGAAATACCCGCGCCAGAAGCCGCGAAGGCCCGCCTCCTCAAATGCCGCGCGAGCTTCAGGAGTGAAGTAGCTGACTAGGTGCACCGGCTCGAATAGCGTCCACATCTGCCTGGCGAGGGCCGCGGCGTCGTCCATGAGCTCATCATGGCAGCCGGGCAGACAGACCGCTACTGGCCAGTAACCGCGGCCCGGGCTGCCTCGGGCGGCTGCGTCCCGATCGACAGCGGATGGTGGCAGGCGGCCATGTGGCCCATGCTGCCGCGCAGGGTCAGCTGCGGTTCCTCGGTCTTGCAGATGTCGGTGGCGTAGCGGCACCTGGGGTGGAAGCGGCAGCCTGAGGGCGGGGAAATCGGGCTCGGCACATCTCCTTCGAGCACGATCTGCTTCCGCTCGGCGGACAGGTCGGGGTCCGGCACCGGCACCGCCGACAGCAGCGCCTCGGTGTAGGGGTGCACCGGGCGCTCGTAGAGCTCCTCGGCCGGCGAGATCTCGACGATCTTGCCCAGGTACATGACCGCGATCCGGTCGGATACGTGCCGCACGACGCCGAGGTCGTGGGCGATGAAGATGTAGGTCAGGCCGAGGTCGTCCTGCAAGTCATCAAGCAGGTTGATGACCTGTGCGCGGATCGACACGTCGAGGGCGGAGACCGGCTCGTCGGCGATGACGAGCTTGGGCTTGAGGGCAAGCGCGCGGGCCACGCCGATCCGCTGCCGCTGACCGCCGGAGAACTCGTGCGGGTAGCGGTTGACGTGCTCGGCCGAGAGGCCGACCACCTCCAGGAGCTCGAGTACGCGGTTCCTGATCTGCTCCCGGTCCCCGGCATGGTGAATGCGCAGCGGATCGGCGATGATCGCGCCGACCCGCTTGCGCGGGTTCAGCGAGGCGTACGGATCCTGGAAGACCATCTGCAGGTCCCGCCGGACCGGGCGGAGCTGGCGGCGCGAGTAGCGGGTGATGTCCCTGCCCTCGAAGGTCAGCGTTCCGCTCGTGATGTCATAGATCCGGGAGATGCACCTGGCCAGCGTGGACTTGCCGCAGCCGGACTCACCGACCAGCCCGAGCGTCTCGCCCGCTCGCAGCTCGAAGCTGACATCGTCCACGGCGTGCACGCGGGCCACCTCACGCTGTATGAGCACGCCGTGCTTGATCGGGAAGTACTTCTTCAGGTGCTCGGCCCGCAACAGGACCTGGCCGTCCGCTAGCGCCAGGCCGTCCTCCAGCACGGCCATCTGCGTACCGGGGTCGTCGGTCACGGCTTCTCCTCCACCAGCTCGGGGTGTACGGCCCGCTCCCTGATCGCGTGCTTCTGGTGCTCGTTCAGGAGGCAGGCGTCCAGGTGACCCGTACCGAGCCGGTCGAGCAACTGCGGTTGCTGGGTCGCGCAGGCGTCGAAGCTGTACGCGCATCGCTCGGCGAAGGCGCAGCCGGGCGGCAGTCGCATCAGCGACGGCGGCTGTCCGGGGATGGCAGCCAGCCGTCGCGGCCTGGGCCGGTCGAGCCGGGCGATGGAGCCGAGCAGCCCCCAGGTGTAGGGGTGCTGTGGATCGTAGAAGAGCTCGCGCTGGGTGCCCTGCTCGACGATCCGGCCGGCGTACATGACGGCGATGCGGTCGGCCATGTCGGCGACGACCCCCATGTCGTGCGTGATCAGCACGACCGCGGTGCCGTAGTCCGCCTTCATCTTCCTGATCAGGTTCAGGATCTGGGCCTGGATGGTGACGTCCAGTGCGGTCGTGGGCTCGTCCGCGATGAGCACGTCGGGATTGCAGGACACGGCCATCGCGATCATGACCCGCTGCCGCATCCCGCCGGAGAACTCGTGCGGGTAGGCGTCGACGCGCTCGCTCGCGTTCGGGATGCCGACCGACGTCAGCAGCTCGATCGCGCGGCCGCGGGCGGCTCGCCCGCTGATCTTCTCGTGCTCGCGGATCTGCTCCGCGATCTGCCAGCCGACCTTGTAGACGGGGTTCAGCGAGGTCATCGGGTCCTGGAAGATCATGCTGATGCCGGCCCCGCGGATCGACCGGATCTGGTCCTGCGGCAGGGCCAGCAGGTCGGTGCCCTTGTAGTAGACCTCACCCTCGAACTTGGCGTTCGGGTCCGTGATCAGGCGCATCACGGTCATCATGGTCACGCTCTTGCCCGAGCCCGACTCGCCGACGATGCCGAGCGTCTCGCCTTCACGCAGAGTCGCCGAGACGCCGTCGACGGCCCGTACGAGCCCGTCCTCGGTGCGGAAGGTCACCGAGAGGTTGCGTATGTCCAGCAGCGGGTCTGTCATCAGGAGGGCCGCACTCTCGGGTCGAGCCAGGCGTAGGCGACGTCTACGAGCGCGTTCGCCAGCACGATGAAGAACGCGCCGTAGATCACGACGGCCATGATCGTCGGCAGGTCGAGGTTCGTGAGCGACTCCCAGGTGAGGAAGCCGACGCCGTGGATGCCGAACACGACCTCGGTCAGGATCGCCCCGCCGCCGACCAGCGCGCCGAAGTCGAGCCCGAACAGGCTCAGGAACGTGATCATCGACGTGCGGAGCGTATGGCGGAACAGGACCCGCCGCTCGGACAGGCCCTTGGCCCGCGCGGTGCGGACATAGTCTTCGTTCTGCACCTCGAGCAGGTTCGCCCGCAGGACGCGCGCGTACAAGCCGATGTACAGGATCGACAGCGTGATCCAGGGGAAGATCAGCCCTTCGAACCACTTGACCGGGCTGACCGTCAGCGGCGTATAGCCAAGCTGCACCCAGCCGAAGATGCTGGTGTGCAACTTGACCTGGGTGATGAGGATGACGACCTGGCCCAGCCAGAAGACAGGCGTCGAGAGGCCGATCAGCGCCAGGATCATGAGAATCGGGTCGTAGATGGTGCCGCGCAGCCTGGCCGCCGCCACGCCCATCGCGATGGCCGCGACAATCCAGACCACCGACGCGCCGAAGACAAGCGACAACGTTATCGGGGCGGCGGCGAAGATCTCCGGGATGATGAGCTCGCCCTGGTCGGAATAGGACACCAGGTTACGGGTGATGAAGATCTTCTTCATCATGATCCCGTACTGGATCCACAGCGGCCGGTTCAGTCCGAGCTGGGCCCGGACCTCGGCGAGCACCTGCGGGCTCGGATCCCGGCCGGCCAGCGCGCGAGCGGGGTCGACGCCTGGCGTCTTGAAGAAGATGAAGAACACGACGACCGTGATCACGAACATGACCACGACGGTCCACAGGGCCCGGCGCACGATGAAGGTCAGCACGGGAACTCTCGCATGGCTACTTCACCCTCAGCTTCGCGCGCGGGTCGAGCGCGTCCCGGACGCCGTCGCCGAGCACGTTCAGCGCCAGCACGGTGAGCACGATCATGATCCCCGGCGCCAGCGACACCCACGGCCGGGTGTAGAGCAGGTCCTGCCCGTCGGCGATGATCGTGCCCCAGCTGACGTTCGGCGGCTGGACGCCGACCGACAGGTACGACAGGGCCGATTCGGTCAGGATGTTCGTGGCCGTTATCAGTGGCAGCAGGACGATCACGGTCGAGATCACGTTCGGCAGAATCTCGGAGAAGATCAGCCGGAAGTTCGACGCGCCCTGCGCGATCGAGGCCTCGACGAACTCCTTCTGCACGACCGATAGCACCTGGCCGCGGACCGGGCGGTAGACGTACGGCACGTAGATCAGCGCGATGATGAACGTCGGCACCCAGAGGCTGGTCGCGTAGATCGTCAGGAAGCCGACCCTGACGCCGTTGGGCTGGGTGAGCAGGACGGTGGCGATGCAGATGGCGAGCAGGATCACCGGGAACGACCAGACGATGTCCATGATCCGGGACAGGATCGTGTCGGTGAGGCCGCCGAAGAAGCCGGCGATGAGCGCGATGACCGTCGCGACGGCGCAGCAGATCACCGCCGAGGCCAGCCCGATCTGCAGCGAGGCTCGCCCGCCGTAGAGGACGAGGGTCGCTACGTCCCGTCCAAGCCCGTCGGCTCCGAGG
>JASHUE010000453.1:0-10537 GCA_030040195.1 Streptosporangiaceae bacterium
CGGCCGCGTCGGTGTCCCAGGGGCAATACCCCAGCTGGGCCGGCCGCTTCTACAGCGTTGCCGCGACATCGGCTCATGACGTGTGGGCTGTCGGCCTGAGCGCCGCAGGCGGGCAGATCGCGCACTGGAACGGCAGTTCGTGGGCGGACTACGACTTCGTCAACGGCTACCAGAACGTCGCGGCGCAGTCGCCCACGGACGTATGGGCGGTCGGCGGGACCTCGTGGTTCTACCCGACCCAGACCCTGGCCCGGCACTGGAACGGCAAGACCTGGACCCAGGTGCCCACCCCGACTCCGGACGGCTCGGCCTGGTTCAACGGGGTCGCGGCCACCTCGCCCACGAACGCCTGGGCAGTGGGCTGCACGTGCGGCGGACCCGGCGATCAGGGTTTCATGGTCCCGATCATCGAGCACTGGAACGGCAAGACCTGGAAGCAGCAGTTCTTCCGGCTTCCCGTGAACAGCGGTGCCTTCTTTGGTGTCACCGCGACCGGGCCGGATAACGCCTGGGCGGTCGGCTATACCGGCACCCAGGGACCCAACGGCGCGCTGATCGAGCACTGGAACGGCCACAAGTGGCGGCGCATCCCGGCCAACACCCCGGATGGCTTCGGCAACCTGCAAGGCGTGACTGCGATCTCGCCCGACAACGTGTGGGCGGTCGGGTATACCGACTCCAGTCCCGTCTACCTGAGCCTGACCCTGCACTGGAACGGCAAGCGCTGGTCGGTGGTGCCCAGCCCCAATCCGACCGGCCAGACCGACCTCTGGGCGGTGTCGGGAAGCTCGCCCGCCAATGTGTGGGCGGTCGGCTACACCAACCCCAACGCCTGCGGAAACGGCGGCCCCCAGTGCGGAACCGCGGCCTTCCGCTGGAACGGCAAACGGTGGATCGTGACATCTGCCGTCAACCCGCCTGCCGGATACCTCGATGCCCTGACCGGCGTCGTCGCGATTTCACCGGACGACGTCTGGGCTGTCGGCACGACGGACTGGTCGTCCACCATCATCGAGCACTGGAACGGGAAGACCTGGCAGGATTAGCGCCCGGTGGCGCTACCCTGCCGGAATGGAGATCAGCACCGGCCAGGGCCCTGCGCAGGTCGCGCTCGAAGAGGCCAGGAAGCCCGCGTTCCTCCTGATCATGACCCACGGCGCAGGCGGGGGCCCCGACACCAAGGACGTGCTCTCGGCCAGCGCGGCCGCGGCGGGCCTCGGGGCCACGGTCGCCAGGGTGCTGCAGCCCTACCGGGTGCGGGGCGCGCGGGCGCCGGGGTCGCCTGAGCGGCAGGACCAGGCCTGGCTGGAGATCGTCGCGGAGCTCGGGAGCCGGTATCCGGGGATCCCGCTGGTCCAGGGGGGCCGCAGCAACGGCGCCAGGGTCGCCTGCCGGACGGCGGTGGCGGCCGGGGCGCGGGGAGTGGTGGCGCTGGCGTTCCCGCTGCATCCGCCTGGTCGCCCGGACAGCAGCCGGGCCGGGGAACTGCGCGGGGCCGGGGTGGACGTGCTGGTCGTCAACGGGGAACGGGATCCGTTCGGCATCCCGGCCGAAGCCGACGCGTCGAGAGTGGTCGTGCTGCCGGGCGAGACACACGCGCTGTCACGGCATCCGGCCGCCGTCGGCGAGGCCGTCGGTGAGTGGCTGAGCGAGCTGCTGGGTGTCGGCTTGCGGGGAAGGGCGCGCTGAGCCGCTAGGCGGCGGAGGTGCGCGGGTCAGCCGGCTGCAGGGGATCGGGGCCGAAGGTCACGACGGGGGTGATCAGGTCGGTGGGCCGGTGCGGGGCGATCGCATCGCCGCCGGGAAGCAGCTCACCGGTGTCCTCGAAAATGACGATGCCGTTACAGAGCAGGCTCCAGCCCTGCTCGGGGTGGCTGATGATCGTACGGGCCGCCTCGCGGTCCGGGCCATTCGGCGCCGGGCACTGTGGCGTATGCGGGCACATTCGCGTGCCTCCTGTTGGTCCATGGTTGTGTTGTCGATCACACCCTACTGTGCCAGCCCTTGTGCCTTGGCGGCATGGCACGTTGTGACTGTTTTTCGCACCTGTCTTTGTAGGTTTCATGTAGTCCGCTTTACGCAGGCCAGCCATGGCCGGCCGGAACGCCCCCAGGTCATCGGGCAGGCCGGCAGCCGGCGACCGGTGGAACGGCGAGGTCACTCACGGGGCCCGGCGGCCCCGGCATTCGGCTGCCCGTTCCCGGCGCATTCGAGGCGGGCCGGGCGCTGCGGGCGCGTTAGTGGCTGGGGGCGTTGGCCGGGGGAGCGTGCGCAATCTTGGCGCCGAGGGCATCGGCCTCCGGGCGGGCCGGAAATCCGGTCAGCCGGTGGGTCTCGCGCATCGTCAGCAGCCGCTCGGCCTCGTCGGTCCAGCGGTGGACGGCCGAGGTCGCCATGGCCTTGCGGCGGAAGATCCGGTCGTCGTATCCGCGCGGCCCGATCTCCGCGCGCTGTGCCGCGTAGGCAGCGCGAGTCACGTCCGTCAGGGCCTGGTCGAGGTCGCGGGCCAGCGGGTACTGCACGCTGACCGGGGCCGCTGTCGCCTGTGCGTGGCGGAATTGCCGCTCGGCTTCCTCGGCCTGCTGGAGGAACTTGTCGAAGTTGGAGGCGAGCGCCACGTCGGCGAGGTAACTAGCCTCGGCCGTGGCACTGACCTGGTTGCGACCCCTTTTCACGGGGGAAAGCATAGCGAAGCCGACGGCCAGCACCGCTATCGGGCGAAGTAGTGCCACCCGAGCCAGAGCCAGCCCAGCAGGATGAGCGCGCGGCCGGCGCGCGGCCGCATCACGTAACCGAGCCACTCGCCGGTAGTCGGGATCTTGTTGGTCCGGCGGCGTCCGAGCACCTCGAGCAGCACCAGCACCGCGATGATGAGCCCGAACCCGACGGCGGTGATCACCCTGCTGGTCATGGCGCGCTCACCGCTTCACCAGGCCCCACCCGGCGGCGAGCCAGAGCACGAAGGCGGCACTGCGCACCGGATGCGGTGTCAGCAGCGGGTTGATCAGGTCGGTCAGCGTCGGATGCCACCAGGTAGCGCCCGCCCTGAAGGCGGACGCCTCCCACTCGAACAGCAGCGCGAGGGCGACCATCCAGTACGAGAAGCCGGCCACGTCGATCGATTCCGGCGGCGGAATGCGCCCGGGCGGGCGGCCGTAGGCGATCGCGCCCAGGATGGCGCCGGGTATGAGCACGCTGATCAGCGCCCTGGTGCTGAACGGTGCCGACGCGCTCGCCACCCACGCGTAGACAACCACGATGCCGCCGACGAGCAGACTGCGGGCTGGCCGCGGGCCCAGCCAGGGCACCCTGGCCAGGGCTGATGCACGGATAGGCCGCGGCTGCGCCGGGTCGGCGGGCATGCCGCGGCCGGGCCGGCCGGCCGGGTCGGCGGTGTCGGCTGGAGGGGCGGGGAGATTCTCAGCGGCCATCTGCGTTCCCTGGCAGGATAATGTCACTTTGCATCTGCTTCGGGCAATTGCCGCCGCGGGCGGGAACGGGCTCGGGCCTGCCGCGCTGGTCACCGCCGCCGGCAGTCGCCTCAGCGTCAGGCCAGGCTCTCTTGCCAGCTGGCGTGCAGGGCGGAGTACTCGCCCTCGGAGGCAAGCAGATCGGCGGGCGAGCCGTCCTCGATGATCTGCCCCTGCTCGAGGACGATGACCCGATCGGCAATGGCCACGGTCGACAGACGGTGGGCGATGATCACTGCGGTCCGTCCGGTGAGTATCCGGGTCAGGGCCTCCTGGACGAGCCGCTCGCTCGGGATGTCCAGGAGCGAGGTGGCCTCATCGAGGACGAGCACGGCCGGGGCGGCGAGGAAGGCCCGGGCGAAGGAGATCAGCTGCCGCTGCCCCGCCGACAGCCGCCCGCCGGCCTTGCCGACATCCTCGTCGTAGCCGTCAGGAAGCGCCGAGATGAACCTGTCTGCCCCGATCGCCGTAGCGGCCGCGACGATCTCCTCGCGGCTCGCGCCGGGCTGGCCGAGCTCGATGTTGTCGGCGATGGAGCCAGAGAACAGGAAGTTCTCCTGGGTGATCAGCACGACCTCGTGCCGGAGGGTCTTGTCCGGAAGCTCGCGCAGGTCGACTCCGTCGAGTCGGACGCTGCCCTGCTGGGGGTCGTACAGCCTGGCCAGGAGCCTGGCGATCGTCGTCTTGCCCGCCCCGGTGGCCCCGACGATCGCGACCGTCTGGCCGGCCGGGATGGTCAGCCGGAAGTCGGGCAGCACCGTGGTCTTGCGGTAACCGAATCGGACCTCGTCGAAGCGCACTTCCCGGCCGGCTCCCTGGCCGGAGGCGGCCGGCAGCGCGAGCGGGTGCTCGGGCTCGGGCACCGACGGCGGCTCGTCGAGTACGCCGGAAATCTTCTCCAGCGCCGCGCCGGCCGACTGGAACGAGCTGTAGAACTGCGACAGGTCGATCAGCGGGTCGAAGAATCGCTGCAGGTACAGCAGGAACGTGACCAGGACGCCGATCTTCATCTGGTGATCGATGACGCGGTCGCCGCCGTAGAGCAGGACTGCCCCGATGGCCAGGTTGCCCACGAGCGTGACGCCGGGGAAGAAGATCGCCAGCAGCCGCTGGGAGCGCAGGTTGGCGTCGGCGTTGGCCTGGTTCAGGCCGCCGAAGATCTCCTCGTTCCTGCCCTCCCGGCGGAACGCCTGGACCGCCCTGATGCCGCCGAACGTCTCCACGAACTGAACGATCACCTGGGCGATCGTCTCCCTGGTGCGGCGGTAAGCGATGGCCGACTCGCGCCTGAACCAGGCCGACAGCCAGGTCAGCGGGATGAACCCGGCCATCACCACCAGGGCGAGCTGCCAGTCGAGCAGCAGCATGCCGCCGCCGACCAGGACCAGGGACAGCAGCGAGGACACCAGCGCGGCCAGGCCCTCGTCGAACAGATCGGAGATCGAGTCGATGTCGGAGACCTGGCGGGAGATGACCCGGCCGGAGGTGTAACGCTCGTGGAAGGACACCGGCAGCCGCTGGAAGTGGGCGAACAGCCGGCGGCGCAACTCGATCACGACCCGGCCGCCGAGACGGCCGATGCCGGCGATGTAGGCACGGGTCGCCCAGGCCTGGACGATCACGCAGATGGCGAAGCCGATGATGATCAGCGCCATCGGGCCGGCGTTGTGCGTCTTCTCCAGCTCCGGGATCCGGTCGATGCCGACGCCGACCAGCCAGGGTCCGACCAGCGCCGCGAACTGGGCGATGACGATCAGCAGGAAGACGGTCACGGCCAGCTTGCGGTTCGGCCGGAGCAGGTCATTGAGCAGCCGCCGGGAGCGGCGCCGCAGCAGCGTCCCGAGCTTGCCGCTAATCTCCTCGGCCTCCTCGGCCGCGATACCGCGCCAGGCGGGCGCCGTCGTTGTGGCCTGGGTCATCGCCGCGCTCCCGCCAGTCCGGGTGCGCTGCGCCCGTCGTCGTCGCTGTCATCAAGATCGTCTGCGCTCATCAGGTTGCGATAGCGCTCCTGCGAGGCCAGCAGCTCGTGATGGGTGCCGATCGCCGCGATGACGCCGCCGGCGAGCAGCGCCACCCGGTCGGCCAGCAGGACCGTGGAGGGGCGGTGCGCCACGACCAGCGCGGTCGAATCGGCCATCACGTCCGCGAGCGCGGCCGTCACCTTCGCCTCGGTGTGCACGTCGAGCGCCGAGAGCGGGTCGTCAAGCAGCAGCACCTCGGGCCGGGCCAGGATCGCCCTGGCCAGCGCGACCCGCTGCCGCTGCCCGCCGGACAGCGCCATGCCCTGCTCGCCGATCCTGGTGTCGAGCCCCCACGGCAGGTCGGCCACGAACTCGGCCTGCGCCGCCTCGAGCGCGGCCAGCACGTCGGCCTCGGTCGCGTCCTGCACGCCGAAGCTGACGTTCTCCCTGACGCTGGCGGAGAACAGCGTCGGATCCTCGAACGCGCAGCCGACCCTGGCGCGCAGTTCGGGCAGCGGCAGGTCCCGGATGTCGGCCCCGTCCAGGGTGATCAGCCCGCTGGTGGCGTCGGCCAGCCTGGGCACGAGTTGCAGGAGCGTGCTCTTGCCCGAGCCGGTGGCGCCGACCAGAGCGACGGTCTCGCCGGGGGCGAGGTGCAGCGTGACTCCGCGCAGCACCGGCTCGGACGCCTGCGGGTAGCTGAACGTGACCGCGTCGAAGCGCAGGTGCCCGGTCCGAGCGGTGGCCGGGGCCGGCCTGGCCCGCCGTCGTGTCGGCCTGTCTGGCTGTGCTGGTGCGGCCGGCCGGCTCTCGATGCTGTCGTCCTGACCACGGGCGTCCTGACCACGGGCGCCCTCAGCACGGGCCTGGCCGGCACCGGCCTTGCGGGCGCGGGCGGCCGT
This sequence comes from Streptosporangiaceae bacterium, assembly GCA_030040195.1. Lineage (GTDB taxonomy): Bacteria > Actinomycetota > Actinomycetes > Streptosporangiales > Streptosporangiaceae > JAJYUU01. The sequence continues at coordinate 6,334 of JASHUE010000453.1, forward strand.
GATGCTGGGCTGCGGGTCCTCGGGCACGTCAGGGTCGGTGATCGTCGGCAGTGTGTCGAAGATCTCGTAGATCCGCTGCGCAGCCGTCGCCGCCTCCTGGCCCGTGGCGATGATGAAGCCCATCGCCTCGATCGGCCAGATGAGCAGCAGGGTCAGCGTGACGAACGCGACCAGCCCGCCGAGGGTGAGCTGATGCCAGCTGACGGCCAGCGCGCCGAACAGCAGCAGGAACCCGATCGCCGCATTCGGCGCCAGGTCCAGGCCGGCCCAGAACGTGCCCCGCAGCCGGGCCTTGCCGACCTGACTGCGGTAGACCAGGCGCGCCAGTCCCAGGTGCCTGGCCGCCGCCTCATCGCGCCGGCCGAGGGACTTGAGCACCCGGATGCCGGCCGCCGCCTCCTCGACGTAGGTGGCCAGGTCGCCGGTCTGGTCCTGGTACTGCCTGGACAGGACCCGGTATTTCTTCTCGAACCGCAGGCACAGCACGCCGACCGGGGCGAACAGGCAGCCAGTGAGCAGTCCGAGCCACCAGTTCATGTCGATCAGCAGGGCCACGATCAGCAGGAAGGTCCAGGTGCTGGTGATGAAGAACACGGTCCCGAAGCCGGCGAACCGCCGGATCGTGGACAGGTCGTTGGTGGCCCGCGACAGCAGCTGGCCCGACTGCCAGTAGTCGTGGAAGGCAGGCTCGAGTTGCTGCAGGTGGTGATACAGATCGTCGCGGATCGTCTTCTCCATGCCGTTGACCGCGCCCGCGAGCGACCAGCGGCGGTAGAAGTTCAGGCCGGCCTGGAGCGCTCCGAGCGCCATCGCGGCCAGGCCGAGGGGAAGCAGCTTGCCCCGGCTGCCGTGGGCGATGGCTCCGTCGATGACCGACTTGGTGATGAGCGGGATCATCGTCTCCGCGGTAACCGCGAGTATCGCCGCCGTGATCATCAGCGCCAGGATCAGGTAGTACGGGCGCATGTATTCGCGCATCCGCCACAGCGCGGCGGCCGGCGTCTGCGGCGCGGTCGTCGCCGTGCTGTTCTGGGCGCGGGCATGCGGCCGCGAACCGGCTGACTTGGGGGGCATTATCCGCAGGCTACCTAGCGCGCGCTCATGCTGTCACTACAATTTCGCTGGCGGGAGACTGGTTGCCCGCGATGCCGCCCGGCGCGCATGCGCCGCCTACGCCGCGCATGCGCGCCGGCCCGCGGCCGTCCCGCTCATGATTCTGCAGATTCGGCGCAGGGTGGCGAACAGCGGGTAACTCTGGCACTCTGGCCAGACGGCGCGTGCTGGTGCCGGAGTATGGCTTGGAGGGGGCCGTTGGAGCGCACCCATTCCTCGGATGTGCCGCCGCCGCTAAGCGAGCCCGTTCCGGTTTTAGCTGCTTACGACGACGGCGTCATCGCGATCTGCCAGCTCGCCGCGCGCTTCGGCCCTGGCACGTGGGCCGCGCAGACGCCCTGCCCGGAATGGCGCGCGGCCGATCTGGCCGGGCACCTGCGCTGCGTGGCGGACGACTTCAACGAGTACCTCGACGAGGCGCCGGTCAGCCGCTATGCGCGGCTGATGGCGACGGGTGCGCATCCGGACACGCTCGGGCGGAAGCTGGCCAGGCAGAATGCGGTCGAGCTTGCCACTCTCGCCGACGCCCCGCCCGCCGAGCACATAGCGGCGTTCGAGGCGTCCGCCCGGTTCTACGCCGGGCGGCTGCCCGCGGTCTGGGACCTGCCGCATCACCAGTACCGGGACAAGGTCGTGACGGTGGCCGGCATGGCCGGGGCCGCTTGCGCCGAATGGCACCTGCACGCCTGGGACCTGGCCATGGTGCTGGGCGAGAGTTACCGCCCGCACGATCCGGCCGCGGTGCTGGCGTGCTGGCGCGCGGGCATGCCGCACCTGCCGGTGCCGGCGGTCAGAGCGGGATGGCGGGGTGGCCTCGTGGTGCGCAGCACCGATCCCTGGCATGCTGTGCTGGCGGCATCAGGCCGGCTGGCCGGCCCAGGCCACGCCGGTGCCGGCCGGCTGCCGGCGCGGCTTGCGCGGCTGCGCCGGGCGTGGAAGGGATGACGGCGGATCGCCAGGACGGGCGCGCCGAGGGCCCTGGAGGAGACTCAGCATGCAGTTTGACGTTGCGGCGGTCCGGGCCTGCTACCCGGCGCTCGCGGACGGGTTCGCCTACCTGGACGGCGCCGCCGGTACCCAGGTGCCGTCGGCGGTCATCGAGGCGATCAGCCGGGCTCAGGCCAGCGGGCTCGGCAACTCCGGCGGAGCGTTCCCGGCCAGCCGGCGCGCCGACGAGATCACCGCGGGCTGCCGCGCGGCCCTCGCGGCGCTGACCGGCAGCAGCCCGGACGGCGTGATACTCGGCCCGAACATGACGACGCTGACGTACCGGCTCGCCGGCGCGCTGGCCACGACATGGCGGCCGGGGGACGAGGTCGTCGTCTCCCGCCTGGATCACGACGCAAACGTGAGGCCCTGGGTGCAGGCGGCCGAGCGGGCGGGCGCGACGGTGCGGTGGGCGCAGGTCGACGCGGCTACCGGCGAACTGCCGGCCGGGCAGTATGCCCACCTGGTCACCGGCCGCACCAAGCTCGTCGCGGTGACGGCGGCCAGCAATGTCCTTGGCACCCGCCCGGACGTCGCGGCGATCACCGCGACGGCGCGGGCGGCCGGGGCGCTCAGCTACGTGGACGGCGTGCATGCCACGCCGCACGGACCGGTGGACGTCCGGGCGCTGGGAGCCGATTTCTACGCGACCAGCGCGTACAAATGGTCGGGCCCGCATATCGGCGCGGTCGTCGCCGAGCCGGCGCTGCTGGAGACCCTGAACCCGGACAGGCTCGCGCCGGCGCCGGACGAGGTGCCGGACCGGTTCGAGCTGGGCACACTGCCGTTTGCGAGCCTGGCCGGAGTCACCGCCGCCGTCGAGCACCTGGCCGGCCTGGCCGCTCCGGGCAGCGGCCCGCTGCGCGAGCGGGTACTGGCCTCCATGACGGCGATCGAGCAGTACGAGCAGCAGCTGTTCGACGTGCTGCTCGCCGGCCTCGAGGGCATGCGGCACGTGACCTTGTACGGCAAGCCGGCCAGCCGCACCGCCACGGCCTACTTCAACATCGCGGGGCGCTCGCCCGAGCAGGTCGCCACTCACCTGGCCAGCCGGCAGGTCAACGTCTGGCACGGCGATAACTACGCCTGGGAGGTCACCGGCGTCCTGGGAATCCGGGACTCGGGCAGTGCCGTCCGGGCGGGACTGGTCCACTACAACGACGCCTCGGACGTGGACCGGCTGCTGACCGCCGTCGCCGAACTGGCGGGCTGACCGGCCGGTAGCTAACCGGCGGGTAGTTCCCGGAGAAACCGGGCCGGACCGGTAGGGACGTCGCGGCCGCGGGAAGAACACGCTGTGCGATGACAGGCGGTCACGCTGAGTGACGACTTGTCCCTCACTAACTACGGGGGAGGGGTGCGATGGGAGTCCTCGATGATGTCGCGGCCAAGCTCGGCGGGAAGCAGGGCCAGGACGGCGGCATTGCCTCGCTGCAGAAGCTCTTCAGCTCTAACGGCGGGCTGCAGGGAATGACCTCCAAGCTGACCAGCAGCGGCCTTGGCAAGCAGGTGCAGTCGTGGGTGGGAACCGGTCAGAACCAGCCCGTCACCGGCCAGCAGGTGAAGCAGGCCATGGACCCCGGCCAGATTCACGCGGTGGCCAGCAAGGCCGGGATCAGTGATGACGAGGCCTGCGACCACCTGGCCAAGGCCATGCCCGAGATGGTGAACCAGGCCACGCCGAAAGGTCAGATGCCGCAGCAAGACCCGTTCGCGAAGGGCCTCGACTCCCTCAAGCGGATGCTCAAAGTCTGACGGTCAGGATCCGCGGCCGCGGCTGGATCGGCGGAGCCGCGTCACTCGAATGAGTAGCGGTACAGTCGCGAGTCGCGCTGCTTGAAGCCGGTCCGCTCGTATAGCCGGCCCGCGGCTTCCCTGGACGGCCGGGAGGTCAGGTCGACGGTTCGCGCGCCCGCCAACTCGGCCAGCCGCAGTGCCGCTTTCGTCAGTTCCTCGCCCGCGCCCTGGCCGCGGAACGCCTGGTCCACGACGACATCCTCGATCCACGCCCGCAGCCCGGTCGGGAGCGGGAACATGGCCAGCGTCAGCATGCCCGCGATCTTCGAATCGGACCTGGCCAGCAGGATCGTCACCGCAGGCGAGG